>JAOAPQ010000613.1 GCA_025462965.1 Bryobacterales bacterium | reverse complement strand
ACCAGCCCGGACGGCGTAAGCTATCACCTCGGGCTTGTGAGCCGTTACTTGCGCTGGCACAGCTTCGGCCACATCACCACCAACATGTACGCGAACCTTTCCGAAGGTCTGGAAATGTTGTTCCTGTTCGCGTTTGCTTTCGGGCGGCACTCCGCGGCGGCGATGATCGAGTTCGCCTTTCTTCTGGCGCTGCCCCTCGGCATGCTCTCCTATGGGCGCCGTTTTGGGTTTGCGAAAGCCGGTGTGCTTGGTGCGATTCTGGTGTTCGCCAGTCCGGTGTTCGGCATGTCCGGAACGGTCGCTTACAATGACGTCGCCGGCGTCTGCGTTCTCTTCGCGATCTTCTATCTTCTGCAGATCTGGGCGGCGACGCGCCAGCAAAATCTGATCGTTCCGATCGGGGTGCTGGCGGGTTTCGCCTACGGGATCAAGTACACTCTGTTTCTCGCGGTGCCTTGCGCGGCTGCGTTTCTGATCTGGAAGCTAGTCAGCGCCCGCCAGCCCATGCTGAAACCGCTGGCGATTTTTGGAATCTGCGCGCTGGCAATGATGGCGCCCTGGATGGTAAAAAACTGGATTATCGTCCGAAATCCCTTCTCGCCGTTCATGAACGCTTACTTTCCAAATCCTTACATAACCGTCGGATTCGAGAAAAGTTACACGGAGATGATGCGCAGCCAGGAAGATTTGACACCGGCGCAACGACCGCTTGAACAGACGACGCAGGGCGGCAAAACTGCGGGTTTCATCGGACCGATCTTCCTATTGGCGCCGCTCGCGCTTTTCGCTCTCCGATTCGCAGCCGGAAGGCAACTGCTGTTGGCGGGAGCGATCTTCATTGTGCCCGCCCTGACGAATCTTCAGACACGCTTCCTCATGCCGTGCGTTCCATTCGTGGCTTTGGCCCTAGGACTTGCGGTGATGGAAGCACAGGCGGCGTTCTGGCTGCTCCTCCTGTTCGGCACGATTACCTGCTGGCCCGGCTTCACTTCCAATTACTGCACCTCGTACGCGTGGCGGCTGACATCGTTCCCCATCAAGGAGGCACTGCGGATCATTCCCGAATCCGAAACGCTTCACAAACGCATCTTGTGGATGCCGCTGGCCGACCTGATTGATCAGAAAGTCCCGACCGATGGCCTGGTATTGTCCCTCAACGACCCCCCGGAGGCGTATACTTCGCGTAACATCGTGATCGGGTACGAATCCGCGTTCGCGCAGAAATTGACGGACATCCTTTACTGCGCGGCGATTAACGAATATCGCGCGACGCAGACCCTGACATTTGCTTTTCCGGAGCAAACGCTACAGCGGGTTCGCGTGGTGCAAAGCGCTGGCAGCAACACGGACCGGTGGAGCGTAGCCGAGTTGCGCCTGTATGACAAGGGCGGGGAACTGGCGCGGTCCCCTGAATGGCGGCTTTCCGCCAAGCCCAATCCGTTTGAGGTCGCGTTAGCTTTCGACAACGATCCGGTTACACGGTGGTCGAGCGAAGAGGCGCTGTACCCGGGGATGCGGATGCAGGTGGATCTCGGGCGGCCCCGCCCGGTGGACTCGGTCGTCCTCGAATGCGCTCATGACCAGGGGGCGATTCAGCTTCATTTGGAAAGTGAAGTTGCTCCCGGTGTTTGGAAAACGATTTCCGCCGGGCCGGTTCGGTCTGACCTCCAGAGCGAATGGAACCTGCGAAGGGCCGCCACATTGGATTTGCGTGCGCGCGGCGTTACGCATCTGCTGGCTTCTTCCGACGATCTCGGCGCTGCGGATTTTGAGAACAACGCCCGGGAATGGGGTTTCCAGCTCGAAGGTACCGGTCCCAAAGCGCGGCTTTACCGCCTGATACCCTGATGCGACAGCGGACTGTGGCGGAACTGTTGGGGCTAACGCTGTTAGCGCTGGTTTTTGCGCTTAACGTCTACCGGGCAGCAGTTCAATCCTGCACGATAGATGAGGCTTTCACATACAACGAGTTTGCGTCCAAACCAATAGCGCAGATTCTCACTCTGCCCTACGACGCCAACAACCAGGTGCTGCACACCATTCTGTGCCGCTGGGTAATGAAGTTCTTCGGCGTTTCAGAGCTCAGTTTGCGAATTCCGAGTCTGCTGGGCGGGCTTCTATTCCTAACGATGTGCTACCGGCTATGCCGGCTCTATTTCGGAAACGGGTGGCTGTTTCTCGTGACGTTCAGCGCGCTCGCGCTGAATCCATTCACGCTGGATTATCTTTCCGTGGCTCGCGGCTACGGCCTGGCTGCGGGTCTGCTGCTCGTTGCCATCGACCAACTCAGCAGACACCTCCTCGAGCCCGAATGGAACGGGCGCAGGCTGACGCGAGCAAGTTTCGCTCTCGGATTGTCCGTAGCCGCGAATCTCACGTTCGCGGTCCCAGCGTTGGCCATGGCACTGGTCTTCTTGCATCTCGAAATGTGGGAACGCCGGCGGCTGCGCTTCTGGAACGCCGTGAACCAATTCATTCTCCCGGGGGCGGTGGCCGCGGCAGTCATTCTGCTCCTACCGCTGATTCGAGCGACCCGCGACAACTTCTACTTCGGATCGCCGACTATCCAGGAGTCGGTCCTGTCGCTGGCGACACCGGCGCTCTTTCACCACCAAACGGCGCTGGCCGCTTTCGGCGCTTGGTTGCTGCCGGCACTTCCGGCATTGCTGGCAATCGCCGCCATCATGGTGCTCGGGAGCTTGCTGAAGGGGGGAACGTTTCCCCGGAAAATGCCGCTGCTGATGACCGGCGGGACCCTGGCTCTGAGCTTCGCGATTCTGGCGGGCGCGCATTGGGCGACGGGAATGTTATACCCGCACTCGCGGACCGGCTTGTATCTGGTGGTTTTGTTTACCCTGGCAAGCGGGTCAGCGGTATTGTTATGGGGAACGCCGGTTCGGGTGGCAGCCGCCGCCGTGGCCGCTCCGGTGCTGATCCTGTTTGCCGCGCAGCTAACGACCGGACCCTACAACATGTGGGTCTTCGACTCGGGGACTAAGGCGATAGTCAATTTGATTCGTTCTGACATGGGGACAGGCACAGGTAACGTACACGTAAGCACAAGCCAGTTCCTCCAGCCAAGCTTGAACTTTTACCGGCGACGCTATCATTTGGATCGACTTATGCGTCTTCATGGCGACGCAATTGACCGCCCGGCGGACTACTATATCCTCCTCCCAGAGGATAGTGCGGTCATTGCAGCGCGGCATCTGACAGTGGTCTACCGCGACCCTGTCAGCACCCAAATATTAGCCAAACCTCAAGTAAAACATTAAGCGGTCGATTGCGCGCAAGGTGGTGGTTTTCAACCACCGCCACGCCCTACTAACTGATTGATTCCGAATGGCTTACCACTTGGCATGATGAGTGCATCGGGTTTGCTGGAACTCGGCCATGTCACGCTTTCCGACCTATATTCCCAAATTATTGCTTGGGGCGGCTCTGACCACAGTCTGTTGGGGACAGTCCGACCAGCCGGACCCGGAGGATCGCAATCACGGAGTTGCGCGGATCAGTCTGTTGAACGGCGACGTGTCGGTACGGCGAGGAGACTCAGGCGACTTCGTTGCGGGAGCGGTGAATGCGCCTTTACAGGTGCAGGACTCAATCCAAACCGGACAGGCGTCTCGGGCCGAAGTGCAGTTCGATTCGGCAAACCGGCTGCGGTTGGGCGAGAGCGTCGAAGTGCGGATGGCCGAACTGGTCGCGAACCGGCATCAGGTGCAGCTTGCCAGAGGCACTACGACCGTGAGTGTCCTTCGCGATTCGACCGCGCAGATAGAAGTTGATACGCCGTCCGTTGCGGTGCTGCCCTCGCGCAATGGCGATTATCGGATTACCGTACTGGACGATGGCACGACTGAGGTTACAGTTCGGTCGGGCGAAGCACGGATCGAAAGCGCGCGCGGGGAAGAACGGCTGATAGCAGGCCAGACGATGATGGCGCGGGGATCCTCGGACAACCCGGAGTTTCAGATCGTGGCGGCAATCGGACGAGATGATTGGGATGTATTCAACGAGCGGCGCGACCATGAATTAGAACGCTCCGAAAGCTATCGGTATGTGAGCCGGGACATCGCCGGGGCGGAGGATCTGGATGGATATGGTCAATGGGAGACCGACCCGACCTACGGACAGGTTTGGGCGCCGCGTGTGGCGGCCGACTGGGCGCCTTACCGTTCAGGAAGGTGGGTCTGGGAAGACTACTACGGCTGGACGTGGGTAAGTTACGATCCGTGGGGTTGGGCTCCTTACCATTACGGGAACTGGTTCGTCGGGACGCGCGGCTGGTGCTGGTATCCCGGTCCGCTCCACGCCAGGTATTGGTATCGCCCGGCGTTGGTCGGTTTCTTCGGGTTTGGCGGGGGAGTCGGAGTGGGACTCGGCTCCGGCCATATAGGCTGGGTCCCTCTGGCCCCATTTGAGGCGTTCCATCCCTGGTACGGGCACGGCTTTGGAGGGGGTTATCGCGGGTTTGGCGGCGGCGTCAACATCACGAATGTGAACGTCACAAACGTCTACCGTAACGCGCGATTCACCAACGGCGTGACGGCGATGAATTCCCAGGATTTTGCCAACGGACGGTTCGGACGATTTTCGAATGTGGGTCAAAACGAATTGCGGCAGGCGAGCTTGGTGCATGGCGCACTGCCGGTAACGCCGACCAGCGGCAGTTTGCGGTTCAACGATCGCCAGACGGCCGTCGTTGGACGGAATTCCTTCCAACAGACGCGATTTGCGGGCCGTAATCAGCCAAGACAGAGCGGTGGGCGGCAGTTCGGCCAGTCCAGCCAGACGGGTGGTGCGCCGGGCACAGGAGGCTTCGGCCGGAATGCCGCGCCGCCTGAAGGAAACTCCGGGGGGCAGCGCTTTGGTTCGCCCAATCAGAATTCCGGACAGGCCGGGAATACGCCGGGCTCCGGCAGCTTCGGGCGGAATGCCGCGCCCGCAGCGGGAAACTCCGGAGGGCAGCGCTTTGGTTCGTCCAATCAGAATTCCGGGCGCCAGTTCGCCCAAGCCGGCCAGCCCGGGAGTACGGCGGGTTCGGGCAGCTTCGGACGGAATTCCGCGCCGCCGGCGGGTAACTCCGGGTGGCAGCGCTTTGGTTCACCAAATCAACAAAACGCAGGGCGGCAGTTCGGCCAGTCTGGGAGTGCGCCGGGAACGAGTGGGTTCGGGCGGAATGCGGCGCCCGCAAGCGGGAACCCCGGGTGGCAACGCTTTGGATCGCCAAATCCAAATGGGCCAGCGCCGGCGCTCCGAAACCAAGGCTCTTTTGCCAGGCCTTCCACGGGCTCCGGGATGCCGGCGCAGGGAGGAGGATCCAGTTGGCAACGCTTCGGGTCGCCAAATTCAAACTCGCCTGGCGGGCGTGGTGAATATTCACGGCCTTCCTATCAATCGAGCCCCGCGCCGGCTATGAGGAATTTCGTCCCGCAGGGTGGGTCACGGTCTGTGCAGGTTGCACCCCCGCTGGTGCGGGAGCGGCCGGGTTCGGGATCGTACTCTCAGCCTGGTTTCCGAAGCGCGCCCGCTCCGAGCTATCGCAGCGCGCCGTCACAAAGCTACCCTAGCGCGCCCGCCCACAGCTACGGCGGTGCACCGTCACAGAGCTTCCGTAGTGCGCCAGCGCAGAGTTACCACAGCGCTCCAGCGCAGGGCCATTCGAATAGCGGGGGTGGAGGCTCGCACGGGTCATCTTCCGGCGGGGGCAGTCCGCATCGGGGCCGCTAGCCGATCTTTGTAGTTAGTTGACATAATATACGTTATCGGAACTATCGAACATCGCCTGCGGATAGGAAGCGGCTCGCTGTACCCGTTGACAACCCTTCATGAACTGACCATGCGGTTTATATTCTATGAGATAGCCCACTCTATCAGCGTCAGTTCAGTTAGTTTTCGACCGTCACGTGCTAGTCTCCAGGCACGATGGTTCGACTTATATCCCAGCATTTTCGGCAGATCTCAGCAGGGTCACCAACGCCTCATCCGTTGCGCCTCGGGACGCTCTTTCTGCACCAGAGCCACGACTACTCCGGAACCGCCGGCCTCGCAGAACAGGTTCGGCGCCTAGCGACAGAGGTGGGCCAACAAGGTCAGGTCGTCGGTGAACTTGCGTCCGTTGTAACCGGCAAGGGATCGGCACTCACAAACGCCGGCTCGTCGCTGCTGGGCGGTTCAATCCTGGGAGGGGCGTTTCAATCGGCGGCAAGTGGGTTCTCGTGGCAATCCTTGCTCAAGGACATCGTACCGTTGGGTGGGCTGGTGTCAGAGATCGCAGGGCTGTTTAGTTCACCCGCCGCTCCCCCTCCACTGCAGCAATATGACGCGCCGATGCCCCTTAGCTTCAGTGGGGTGTTAGGGGTGGACGGCAAGATCTCACAGGCCTCCGGCAATCGGTCGGGAAACTCGCGCGCTTCTTCGCCCGGGCTCGACCTTAATGACGCGGCAGGTGGGCCGCAGCCGGCGTACACACGAGGATTGGATGGCTCACTCGATGCCGTTGCCGGTGCGCCGACGACTCGTTATTCCGGAACGCTGGATCTTTCCTCGGTCGTCCGTGGGCTGGTACCTCCCGGCGAGAATCGCCCACAGACGGGAAGCGGTGCCCCGTCATCGGGTCAAACGACTGTGGAGAGTACCCAGAATTCCGGACCGGGCCCGGCCTCGATGCCCGCATTCGATGGCCCTTGGTTTATGGACCACGCTCCCTACATTGCCGCCGCAGTGCGCAATGCCATGTTGGAATACCATCCGATCGTGGACGTGGTCAATGACCTATAATGAGTTCCCGCATTGAAGGAAGTGCTATACTGTGATTAACCCCATGAAAAAAGTTACCTTGGACTTCACCACTGAAGAACTAGGCATCCTGACCACGATGGCCTCGGATCAGCTCTTCCGTAAGCAGTTTATCGATTCCAAGATGCCGGGTTTCCGGCCGAATCGGGAAGAATTGGACATGTGCAAGAACCTTGTCGGTCGCTTGCGCTCAGTCGTTGATGAGCAGCGTGTTAAAGCCGCCGCTCATACCGAGAAAGTGGAAAAGAAGGTAGCAGCCAGGTAGTTCACAGGTAGGTCATGGATTAGGAGGTACCGAGGGCGCTTTCGAAACTTGCCCCCGGTACGCCTCATCCACTGAAATTCCGTAAGTATCCAGCGTTTTGCCTGTCGCTCGATCGAGCGCGGCTCGTGCCTTTGCGTAGTTCCCTTCCGTAACCACTTCCGTCGTGCGCGCCTGCGCAAGATCCCTCTGTTCCTGGATCACAAGATACGTGGTGGAAGCTCCCACCTGATAGCGTTGACGCTCCGCATCGAGTGCTTCTTCCTGCAATTGCCGGGTTTGCACCGCAGCGTCGTATCCGGCGCGGGTTCGCTCCAGGTTCTGAAGCGCGTACTCCACCTCTAAACGCACTTGGTTTTCCAGTTGCTGGCGGCGTGCTTCCGTTTGCCGCTCCATAATCTGGTCGCGGACATAATCCGCCTGAGCCACCCGATTCCGCAGCGGCAGGGTGAGATTCACGCCGACGCTATAGCTCGGGTACTTGTAGCCGAGAACCTGCGAGAGGAACGAACCGTAGCCGCCGATAAAGACGGGGTCCGGCGCGGTGGGAACGGTTCCGGCGCTTTGCAGCGCGCTATTTGCGTCGCCCGCAAGTCCATTGTTCTGAAAGCTTGCCACCAGGTCGAGCCGGGGCAGCAATGCGTTTTTCGACCCGCTGAGCAGAATCTGCGCGTTGTCCACCTGCAAACGCGCCTGGGCGAGATCGGGACGGTTCTGATAGGCGACATCGAGGAGGCTGCTAACGTCCTGCGCGGGCTCCTGCGCCGGTATCTGAATTGTGTCCGAGGGAATGATGCGCGACGATCGGACGATTGGATCAACGGTCCCCCGGCGTGTCAGCACATTCTTCAGGATCAACTCCTGCTGGAGGACGAGTCCCGTTGAATTGGTCAGATCCTCCTGGCTTCGGGCGACCTCGGCCTGGGCGCGCTTCACTTCAATCGGAGCAAGTGTCCCGACTTCCACCTGTGACTTATTGTCTTCATACAGCTTTTGCGCCAGCTCAAGAGCTTGCCGCTTCACCCGGACGTCCTCATTGAGGCTAACTAGATCCCAGTAGAGTCGAACCACGGAAGAGAGGGTATCGAGAAGCTGCTGGCGAAAGAGCTGGTCGGAGATCTTCTCCTCATTTTTCGCGACCCTGATGAACCGCCGGTTGTTACTGATACTGAAGCCCTGGAGCAGCGGTTGGGTGATATTAACGCCGAGGCTCCCGCTTGTGAAAGGGTTATACTCGGTGCGCGTGCTGTTACTGCTCAGCCGGGCGCTGTTGAACGCGACGTTCAGTGCGGTGCCAGTCGAGAACCCCTGCGTGTAACCGAGATTGCCGCCGACGGTGTTGCTGTTGAGGGTTCGCGCCCCGCTGATCAGAATGTTGGTTTCCGGTATGGTTTGGTGCGCGTAGTTGACGCCCCCGACCAGCGACGGATCGAACTGAGGGATGGGCGTACCGGCCGAGAACGGAATGGTTCCGGTAATGCCGAGTACGTTATCCGTCGAAACGACGGGCGCCAGATCCACGGCGTTGGTGGGAACGGTGCTGATCGGCGTGCTGCCGCCCACGGTGGTAAGCAAGGGACTGCCCGGCCCGCCGACACCGGCGGGAAGCTCGCGGATATCGTACAGAATGCCGCGGTTAATGCCGCCGCCCTTCGTGCGCAATGTTTCGGTCTGGGCGGTGGGGCGGGTGAAGCGCTGAACTTCGATATCCAGATTGTTTTCCAGCGCAAGGGCAAGCGCGTCACTGAGAGAAAGGTAAAGGTTCCCGCCCCGGATCAGACTGGAGAGACGGCTCGAATTGCGCAGGTCGACAGGAGCGACGAAGCGCGCATGGTATGGATTTCCCAGACGCCGGTACCACGGTCCAATGATGTTGTCCTCAACGGACGGGACCTGGCTTTCACTTGGTGGGCGGTTTGCCGACGGGCTGGGCGCGGGAGCCTCTTGGGGCGCGCCTGCACATGAACCTGCTGCCACCAGCAGGGCGAATAACACGGATGTTCTCATTCTTTGTTGTTGTCTTTTAACAGGCACTACCGGGGAGACCCGGACTTTCCGCCGGACTTTCCATCGCCTTTCGGCGCGTTGTCCTTTTGTTTAGCCGACGTCGGCTTTACTTCGGCGCCTTCGCGCACTTCGTCGCTCGGATTGATGACTACCATGTCGCCATCTCTAAGGCCGCTGACGATTTCAATATCAGTCCCATAATCGCGGCCCACCGTCACCGGCTCGAAGTGAACCTTGTTGCCTGGCATGAGAACCGCAACGAAAAGACCCTGGGGATGGGTGACCAAGCTATCGCCGGGAATTAGCAACGGCGGGTCAAGCCGCTCAGTGCGGAATTGAATGTTCGTATACATGCCGGGCAGGAGCGTGCCATCCTGGTTGCGGACTTGCACCTCGGCCAGCATTGTCCGGTTGGTCTGGTCGATGGCTTGCGAAGTCCGCGTAACCGTGCCCGTATATCGCCGCTGCGATCCCTGCAGAAGCACGCCGGCCACGGTCCCAAGATGAACCTGGGGCGCATAACCTTGCGGCACGTTGACCATAACACGCAGCACGTTCACCTGGGCGACGCGGAACAATTCGCTGGCGCCTGTCGGCGGGGGTCCGCTGGCTCCCAGAACTGGTGTTCCCTGCCCGCCTCCGGTCGGCGAAACCAGCGCGCCTACGTCCGCACTCCGCGACGTGACGATGCCGGTAAATGGCGCGCGGATCTTCTCATAACCCTGCAATTCGATGAGCCGGGCGAGGTTAGCCTCGGACGAGCGTACGTTGCTTTCGGCGGCTCGTATGTTCGCTTCCCCTACCTTGACTACGGCGGCAGCATTGTCGTAATCGGCCTGGGCCTGGTCCCCCTGCTGTTGCGAAAGCACTCCGCGTGTGACCAGAACCTTGATTCGCCGCACAGTCACGTCCTGTAGACGGAGTTGCGCCTGCGCCTGCTCGAGCGATGCCTGGGTCTGGCCCAAAGCGCCCTGAGTTTGGGCCAGAGTGGCGCGGGCCTGCAGCACCTGCTGGTCGAGATCGGGTTCTACGATCTCGGCCATAATCTGGCCTTCCCGGACATGATCGCCAATATCGACGTAGCGCTTCTTCAGATAACCGGCGGCCCGGGCGAAGATGAAAGCCTCAGTGAGCGGCATGGTACTGCCCGGGAGAAGGAGCTCCGCAACAGGCGCGGATTTCTTCACCCGCGCGACACTCACATCCGGCAGGCTGCTCTCCTCTTGCTGCGCTTCCCTCATGATGCCCGCTTCGCGCTGGCGCCGCGGCAGATAGCCTACGAAAAACAGGATGACAATCAGCGCCAAAATCATTAATGCGATCAACATGATCCGCGTCCGCGTGGGAACGTGCGGCGGCGGGGGAGGAACGCGCGGACTGACCGGATCGTCGAGCAGCGGCTTCTGCGACCCGGGTTCCAGCAATTTCTCTTCGACTATTCGTGACATAGCGGCAGTATCGGTAAAGGCCCTACGCGTGTAGCGGCTCGGTTCCTTCGGGAGGGATGCCCTCGTGTTCCTCATGATCGATCTCGCGATCCTGATCGACCGGGGCTTTCTTACGGAGAACGCTGTACATGATGGGCACGAAGAACAACGTAGTAAACGTGGCAACTACCAGTCCGCCGATGACCGCACGGCCAAGCGGAGCATTTTGCTCTCCACCCTCGCCCATCCCCAGAGCCATGGGAAGCATGCCAATAATCATCGCGAGAGCGGTCATGGTGACGGGACGAATGCGAGTGAAGCCCGCGGAGAGCGCGGCTTCGAAAGCATTCTTGCCCTCGGCGCGCTCGTCGTTGGCGAACGTGACTAACAGAATACTGTTCGCGGTCGCGACTCCGATGCACATGATCGCGCCCATGAGCGAGGGAACGTTCAATGTCGTCTGCGTGATGAACAACATCCATAGAATACCGGAGAGAGCCCCTGGAAGGGCCATCAGGATGATGAACGGGTCGAGCCACGACTGGAAATTCACGACGATCAGTAAATAGACGAGCAGAATGGCGAAGAAGATACCGATGCCCAGGCGGAAAAATGAGGATCGCATGGTATCCACCTGGCCGCGCATGGTCATCGTGGCGCCTTTCGGGAGCTTCTTGCCGACCTGATTCATGATCTTCTCCACATCGTTGGCTACGCCCCCCAGATCGCGCGAGTCGGTGTTCACGTAAACGTCATACACGGGCTGGACGTTGTAGTGATTCACGATGGCCGTGGAGGTGCTGCGTTGCAGGGTCGCCAGATTGCTGAGCATCTGGGTGTTGCCGCTGCCGCTCGCGGCGGTGATTGGTGTGCGTTGTAGCGCATCGAAAGAATCGATGCGGTACTGTGGCGTCTGCACGGCCACATTATAGTTGACGCCATTCTGCGGATTGAGCCACTGGTTAGGCGCGAGCTGCCCGCTCGAACTGAGCGAGATCAACACGCTGTTCGCCACGTCTTTTTGCGTGAGGCCCAGCTGGTCGGCCTTCGAACGATCGACATTGACGTCCACCTGCGGATACGCAATTTCCTGATGGATGTGTACGTCGACCGCGCCCGGCACGGCAGCGATCCGGCGCTGAAGCTCCTGTATAACTTTATAGTTCGCCGCGGTGTCGCGGCCCACTACTTGAACATCGATCGGCGCGGGCAGGCCGAAATTAAGAATCTGGTTGGTGATGTTGGCGGCCTGGAAGAAAACGGTTTCCTCCGGAAACTTGTCGCGCATGACCGCACGGATCTTGCGTTCGTATGCGAGCGTCGAGCCGTGATGTTCCTGGTTGAGGGACACCAGGATTTCGCCATCGCCATTGCCGATAGTAGAACTGTCGCTGAACGCCAGATTGAAGCCGCCGGGCGGCAGACCGATATTGTCGAGAATCGTATCGATCTCGTTGCGGGGAATCTGGCGGCGGATCTCGTCTTCCACCTCGCCAAAAATGCGCTCGGTTTCCTCAATGCGCGTACCCTGCGGACA
>JAOAPQ010000601.1 GCA_025462965.1 Bryobacterales bacterium | reverse complement strand
GCAGCTTCGGCTTCACCGGCGTGTTCACGCAGAATCCGCAAACGCGCTCCGGAACCGGCAACTCCGTTGCGGACCTGTTGCTCGGTGACGCCAATTCGCTCACTACAGGAACCGTCGCGGAATCGGTGGAGCGCGCCTGGTTCGCCGCGGGCTATGTGCAGGACCAATGGACCATCACCCGTCAGCTCACCTTGAGCCTGGGTATTCGCTACGAATACGCGTCGCCTTACATCGAAGTCCACAATCGCATGGCGAATTTCATTCTCGATGGCGGCGATCCGCTCTATGGCCAACTCATCCAAGCGGGCAACTCCGTGCGCCCGCGGTCCCTCGTGTATGGCGATACCAACAACTGGGCGCCCCGTGTGGGACTCGCCTGGCGCGTCCCACACGTGAAGGACCTCGTGGTGCGCAGCTCGTTCGGGCTCTTCTACGCGCAAGACCAGGGTACCGGTGTGACCAACCGCATGACGAGCAATCCCCCGTCCTTCGGTTATGGCGCGCAGACCATCACGAGCGACCAACTGTTCCCCTCAAGCGGCTTCGTCCTGAACCCCAGCATCTCCATCACGCGCCCGACGGCAATCGATCCCTCGAAGTTCACGCTCGTTCCCTCGGCCACGTCGACGCTGGTGAGTTGGCCGACCCATATCCAGACACCCTATGTTGCACAGTGGAGTTTCAGCGTCCAGAAAAGCCTGCCCTGGGACATGGCCGCCGAGGTGAACTACGTCGGCAATCATGGCGTGCAGATGCTCGGGATCGGCGAAGGCAATCAGCCCACGGTACTGGCGTCGACAACGGTGGTCTCGCGCCGCCCCTTAGCGCAATACACAGTCGCCAACGTCAAGGCCGTCGGCAACTGGAATATGAGCTACTACGAAGGTCTCTCGTCAAAGCTCGAGAAAAGATTTCGAAGCGGCGTATCCTTTCTGACCACTTTCACCTACGGGCACGCGCTCGATCTGCAGAATCCGGCGCTCGATCTCTGCGACGGCTGCGGCTCGGGCGATACGATTCAAAACAACTACAACCGGCGCGCGAATCGCGCATCTTCCGATAACGACGTCCGCTTGCGCTACGTGTTTGGCGGCTCCTTCGAGCTTCCTTTCGGCGCGGGCAAGCCGTTTCTCGCTAACTCCCGCGCGGGGTCGGCGCTTCTCGGCGGCTGGCGGGGAACCGCGATCTATCAAGTACAGACCGGCCTGCCCTTCACGCCTTCTCTATCCTTCGATGCGGCCAATGCCGGTACCGTCACGCGCCCCAACCGCGTCTGCGACGGCAACATCGACAACCCTACGCTGCAGCGCTGGTTCGATACTTCGTGCTTCGTCGCCCCCGCTTCACTGACCTTCGGAAATTCCGGACGCAACGTGCTGCGCGCTCCCGGCCGAAACAATCTCGATCTGAGCGTGCAGCGCGACTTCCGGATGCCCATCGAGCGCGCGACCATTCTGCAGCTCCGCCTGGAGGCCTTCAACGCGCTCAACCATCCCCAGTTCGGCGTACCCGGAGCGACCGTGGGCAACGCGACGAACGGAATCATCACCAGCACCGGGCCGGACAATCGACAATTACAACTGGGAGTGAGGGTAACGTTCTGACTCTTTCGCGAAGAACTCTTCTGGGCGGCGCTCTCGCCGCAACGCAGGCAAACGCGCAGCAGTCGGCGGCGCCGGCGAAGCCGCCGAACATCATCGTCATCCTGTTCGACGACCTCGGCGTCACCGATCTCGGTCACCTGGGCGCCTCCGATCTGCGAACGCCCAACATCGACCGGCTCGCAGCCGGCGGGACCGTTTGCCGCAACTGGTATTCGAATGCGCCGGTCTGCGCGCCCGCGCGCTCCGCGCTGATGACCGGCCGCTGCCCCATTCGCGCCGGCGTGCCCAACAACGGGCCCCCGCTGCGGCCTTCCGAAAAGACCATCGCTTCGGTGCTCAAAGGCAGTAGCTACGAAACCGGGCTCACCGGCAAATGGCACCTGGGCTCCACGCCCGACACGGTTCCGAATGCGCACGGCTTCGATTTCTTCTACGGCTTTCACGATGGCTGCGTCGACTACTACTCGCACCGCTACTATTGGGGAGAGCCCAAGCGCGTCAATTTCCACGATCTGTGGCGCAACCGCGACGAAGCTTTTGACGACGGGCGCTATCTGACCGAGCGCCTCGGCGAAGAGGCCGTCGCCTTCATCACCCGCAAACGCGACTCGCCTTTTTTCCTCTACACGGCCCTCAACGCGGTGCACTATCCGATGCACGCGCCCCAAAAATACCTGGAGCGATTTCCTGACCTGCCGCCGGAGCGCCGTATGTACGCCGCGATGCTCGCCGCGGCCGACGACGCCGTGGGCGCAATGGTAAGCGCGCTCGAGCGAACCGGACAGCGCGAGCGCACGTTGATCTTCCTCCTGGGAGACAACGGCGCGACCACCGAGCGCCGCGCGGGTCTCGGTCAGAACATTGCAACCGCCGGAAAAAATAACCCCTTCCGCGGATTCAAATTCAGCGCCTTCGACGGCGGAATGCACGTGCCGGCTCTGGTCAACTGGCCGGGCGTAATTCCCCCGGGAAAAGTGAATCACGAGGTCATGATGACCGCCGATATCCTGCCGACCATCTGTCACGTGACCGGCGCGACCCTTCCCGCGGATCGCACCATCGACGGCCGAAACATCTGGCCCGTGCTCACCGCCGGCTCGCCATCGCCTCACGAATACGTCGCCTGGTCCCAAGGCCCGCAACTCGCCATCCGCAAAGGAGAGTGGAAGCTGGTGCTGAACGGCGTAGTGCACGACGGCACGCCTGAGGGCGACAAGCCGCTCACTGGCGACGACGCCGTATTCCTCTCCAACTTGCTATCCGACCCCGGCGAACAAAGCAACCTGCGCCACCAACACCCCGAAATCGCCGATCAGTTGCAAACGCTCCTCCAGCAATGGCGAAAAGAAGTAGAAAAAAACTAACGAACTTTGCCGGCAAACTCAAGTACTGCAGTGTTGAATTGCTCAGGCCTCTGCAGCGGAGCGAAGTGGCTCACGCCGTTGAGGACGATGAATTCGGCCTCCGGAATGGCCTGGGCCAGATATTCTGCGTGTTCGCGTTTGATAAACTCTTCACGCTCGCTTTGTACGATCACGACAGGCACGCTGATCTTCGCGAGGTCGTGCGCGGAGTAATTGGGTTGCGTCTGCTGCATCAGGGTAACGTCTTTGACGAAGTCTTTGAAGCGCTCCGGCGTAACCGATAGCTGGGCGTAGTCCATCGCGTGTCGACCGAAGCACCGGTTCAGAGTGGGACTGGCTTCAATTGCCTTGACGCCGCTCGGGTCCATGTTGCAGGCAAAGAAGAACACGCCCGCAATGCGTGACGGAGCTTTTGCGGCAAGGATCAAAGCGGTGCACGCGCCGTCGCTCCAGCCCACCAGCCCGGCCTTTTCAAGATGCAACGCATCCATCACTGCCAGAACGTCGGATGCCATCAACTCATACGAGAACGGTTGGGCGTCGCGCGTACTGCGGCCGTGGCCGCGGCTGTCAATCAGAACGGCACGATAGCCGCTCCTGACTAAAGCTGGAACTTGATAGCCCCAATTGCCACTATGACCGAGGCCGCCATGCAGCAGAATTACGGGTGAGCCGGCCCCGTAAACGGCATACCAGATCCGAGCTCCCTCGTGTTCCACGTAGCCTTGATCATCTGTGACCGGCAACGGTGCGGCGCCCTCCGCCTCGAACTTCCTGAGCTCGTCATCGTAGCTCATCGGGGTGAAGATGTGGCTGCGCCCTCGACGCGCAGCCACACACCAAACCTAAGACTTCCTCGGGCCGACGACGGAAAACATGGCCCCCTGAGGGTCAAGCCCGAGAATGATCCACATATCACCGGGTACTGGATGAGGACCCATTAGCACCTGGCCATTCTTCTCCTTAATGCGGGTTGCTGCCGCGTCGATGTCCTCGACATTGAAATAGAACAGCCAGAACGGTACGGGAGAGTTTTTCGGGTCTCGCGTCATCATGGCGCCCATCGGGGCTCCGCCGTTATTGAAAATGCGATAGGTCCCGTTCGGCCCCATGTCCATTGTGCTGTCCACTTTCCAGCCAAAGATATCGGAGTAGAACGGCCATGCGGACTGTTCATCGTTAGCGGAGAGCTCATTCCAGCCGACGGTCCCTGGGGTTCCGGCCGGCGGGCGCGGCGGTTCAGATTCGAGAGATCCCTTAAATAGGAGGAAACCGGCGCCCTGCGGATCCTCAACGGCAGCGAAGCGGCCGACAGTCGGAATATCCTGCGGTGGAAAGTGCAATTTACCACCCGCCTGTTCTATACGTTTGGCATAGGCGTCGACATCGTCAACGCCAATAAAGCCGGCCCAGGAGGGCTTCACGCCGCCTTGGAGCATCTGCGGAGTCAACTCCATGAGGCCGGCGGTGCTGAGATCGCCAACCGAGAGAAGCGTGTAAGGAACACCTCCTGGGTCGCCGGAACTCTTTGCCTGCCATCCGACGACGTGAGTATAGAATTCCTCAGCCCCTTTAGCATCTGTGGTCCTAAGTTCGTGCCAGACAAAATTTCCAGTGCTGGATTTCGCCGACGTGGTCGCTTCCTTTTGCGCTGCTGTGCTCATGTTCATCCTTTCCTTTGTCCAAGTTAAGGTGTCATCAGGGTGGTCACCGGATTTGCTCTTCCCCGGAACCAGATGTATGCCGTCCAGTACAACGTACAAGATAAGTGTACACTGTCCACAAGACTTGATGGAAGATGAATCTGGCCGCCCGCTCCGGAAGACATTTCGCCATGGTGATCTGCGGAAAGCCTTGCTGGAATCAGGAATTGAACTAGCGCGCGGCGGCGGGCCTCAAGCGGTGGTGCTCCGCGAAGCCACGCGACGGGCTGGAGTTGCCCCAAATGCCGCGTATCGACATTTCTCAAGCCACGGCGATCTTCTGCAGGCGGTCAGAGCTGCCGCTCTTTCCTCTCTCGCCCGCGCTATTGAGACCGAAATTGCAGGTGTCCGCCGCGGCAAACGTCCTGCTGAAACGGCGCGAGCGAGTCTTCGCGCTGTTGGAACGGGCTACCTGACATTTGCTCTGACCGAACCGGGTCTCTTTCGGACGGCCTTCTCGACTACTGACCCGGTCGAAGGGGATACGGACACCGCCAAGACCGGAGACAGTGGCTTAAATCCCTTCCAGTTGCTTGGGTCCGCTTTGGATCTCCTGGTGGAGGCTGGTGTCCTTCCACGCGAACGTAGAGCGGGGGCGGAGTATCTCGCCTGGTCCGCGGTTCACGGCCTGGCTTTCCTG
>JAOAPQ010000858.1 GCA_025462965.1 Bryobacterales bacterium | reverse complement strand
CTGCGAGTGGGTCGATTGACTGCCACGCTCAAGCGGCCACGCCCGAATCAGAGTATCTTGCGTCGTTGAACGGTTCTACTCTACAGCCGTTCCAGCCGCGTCTGGGAGTCGCCAAACTGCTCCAGTTTTATCCCAAAACGATCCATGAGCGACAAATATAAGCTGCACATCTTGCGATTGTCCTCGCTCGCCTTCAGATAGTTCAGCGTACGTCCGGTTTCGAGCGTGCCTCCGAGTCCGCCGGCGAGCACCAGCGGCAATCTGAAGTTGTCGTGCTTGCGGCCGATCCAGAGATTGGAAAGGAACATCAGACAGGTGTTGTCCAGCACCGTTCCATCCCCCTCCTTCATGCTGTCCAGTTTGGATGCCAGATAAGCATACTGGCTGACGTGGAAACGGGCGATGCGTTCGTATCCAGCCGAATTGTTATCGTGTGATGCGGCATGATGTCCTTCCTTGACCTCGAGGAACGGGTAATACATCGCCGAAAGGTCGCGGGAGATAATCAGTGACGCTACGCGGGTCTTGTTGGTCTGAAACGCGAGCGCGATGATATCGCACATCAGGCGCGCGTGATCGCGCAAGTCTTCCGGCAACCCGTTGGCCGGCCGGTCCATCATCGCCGCGACAGTATTTTTCGCTTTCGCCGCGTCCTCGGCATTCTCTTTGCCCTTGCGCATTCCCTCGACGCGCTTCTCCACTTCGCGCACGCTGGTCAGATATTCATCCAGCTTGGTCTTGTCGTCGGAACTGACCTTACGGCGGAGATTCTGGGCCCTGTCTTTCACGCGGTCCAGAATGCTGATGTTCAGCAGGCTGCCGCGGTTGTCGAAAAGGTTGTCCCACGCCAGCGAAGGGTAGACTTCGACCGGGACCGGCGAATCCGGACTCTGCCATGAAATATGCGAACTGTAGGCCATCGAGAAGTTCGTCTCGTGGTAACCCGTCATGGGCTGCTCGCATGCCAGAACGATACTGGATTGCGGCGTATCTTCGCCGACATGATTGGCAATCATCTGATCCACGCTGATACCCGAGTGGATGATGGCCCCTTTCGAAATGTGCGCGCCCGAGAGCAGACTTCCGGTTTGCGCAGGATGAATGCCCTGACCGGTAAGCGCCTTAACGTAGAGACCGTCAATCACATTGATCTTCTGTTTCAGCGGCTCCAGCGGCTCCAGCGTTTTACTGAGCTTCATGGCGGCGCCTTCGCCTTCGGCGCTCCAATGATCCTCGTTGATGCCATTCCCCAGGAAGACGACGCCGAAGCGTTTCGGGAATGCGGACTGCGATGGCGTATCGGCCAAAGCGTGAAGCGATTCAAGCCACGGCAGCGCCATGGTGCAACCGGCCCCGCGAAGTACCGCGCGGCGGGAAATGCGAGGAGTGGAGTTCTTTGTCGATCGGGACATTCTATTCACCCTTCCTGGATTGTGACTCGGGCTTTTCGCGCGAATCCGGAATTCGTTTGTTCAGAAACTGTGGGCTTGTGACGATGGTCTGCACCAGCGAATCGAAGCGATACTCTTTCGCTTCCAGACGGGTTTCCATGCGTTCTATGACGGATTCGTCGGAGAGTTGGAGCGACCGGCCCAGAGCGTAGGCGAGCAATTTGCGGCTGAGATTATCCACAAATCCTTTTTGGCGGTGTTCGCGGATGAAAGCTTGCAGTCCCTCGAATCCGGTGCCCTGGGCGCCGCCGGGGAAGGTCACGCTGGTGTCAACCGGCCGGCCCGCGAGGTCTTTCGTCCGGGCGCCCCCCACCGGTCCATAACCTTCAAACGCGAGGCCAAATGAATCGAATCGCGCATGACACGCACCGCATACCGGGTTTTCCCGATGTTTAGCCAGCATATCGCGCACCGGCAGATCCGATTTCGCCTCGTCGTTCGGCAATTCTGGGACGACTGGCGGCGGTGGCGGGATGGTCTCACCCAGCACTCGTTGTACGACCCAATGTCCGCGCTTCACCGGACTGGTTCTAAGTCCGGGCGAGTTCTGAGTCAGAAACACCGCCATGGGCAGCAGACCGCCTCGGCCGTATTTGCCGGCTTCGTCCACTCGAACCCAGGTGTTCGCGTCTCCTTTTACTCCGGGTATGCCGTAGTGTTGGGCCAGCACGGGATTCACAAACGTGTAGTTGGCATATACCAGGTCCAGTACGGAGCGATCATTGCAGATCGTGTCTTCGATAAACCGGATCGGTTCCTGAAACATCGCCTCGCGCAAGTCGTTATTGAAGCTGGGGAAGCGCTCGCGATCAACCGAGTTATTCGTTTCGAAGTGGCGGAAATCGAGCCAGTTGCCCGTGAATTCGGTTGCGAGTCCACGCACCCGCTCGTCCTTGAGCATGCGGCGGGTTTGAGCTAGCAGAATGTCCGGTCGTTGCAGATCTCCCGCCGCCGCGTGCCGCAGCAGCTCGTCGTCAGGCATGCTGGACCACAGGAAGTAACTCAATCTGCTTGCCAGGGCATAACCGGATAACGCCCGGCTGGGGACCGCCGCGGAAGTTTTCAATGCCGCTGTCCGGACGACGGATCCCGAAACAGCCATCCCGGCGTCGAGGAGGTCGATCCGGTAAAGGAAATCGGGCGACATCAGTACGCTGACGATCGAATCGCGGATGGCATCTTCATGCGACAGTTCGCTCTTGGTCCGAAGCGTGTGGTAATACGCAAGGAAATCGTCGCGCTCCGCTTTGGTAAGAGGCCGCCGGTAAGCATGCGCCGCGAATCGGAGAAGAGCCTCCAGATGCTTGGGTTCGGCCTCCGTCCGCTCCTTTTCCAAAGTTCGAAGAGTGGTGTTCACCCGATCGAAGTGATCTCGGATCGCCTGCGGAGCCACAGGATCATTCTTCGGGTCGGCCGTGGCCTTGGCCAGATAGGCGTCCCGCAATCCCATGATGACCGCCGTATCGGTGATCGCGTGATCCGGAGGGCGCGCCGTGCCGGATTCAGCACCTTTACCTTGAACCTCGCCGCTCTGATTGAAGAAGTACTGAACCCAGGTGCGGGCTGTGAAATTCGCGATGAAGTCAAATTCATCCCACAGGCGGTTGAGCTCCTTCCTGCCCTTTTCGTCGAGGATTAACTCCATGAGCGGCGTATCGTCTCGGAAGAATCCCACCACACTGTGATAGCCTGCGCTCAGAAGCCGGCCCTTGTCCGCCGAGTCGTCCGGGAAGTAGCGGCCGCGCTCCGTGACATAGAAGGTATCCGGGAAGACCGAAGCGAAACGTGCGAACGCGGCTTCATAGCGCTTGCGCTGGGCAGCCGGAACTACCAGAGAGGCGTCGCCGAGGCGGGCTTTCGCCGAGAGAGCGGCCCACCGCGGAGCCGCTTCCTGGTGAAGCCCGGGATATTTGGGAATTTCGGGCATCGCCTCCGGCGGGTCGCTGTCGTTCCGCAGATCGTTGGGATCGCTATCGCGGCGATGGAAAGCGTACGCCCGCAGCTTCCAGTTCAGCAGCGGCTGGGATCCGGGAGGCAAGCCGCTCACCCGCGGCGCCGCGAACTGCATCGCCGTGTGGGTCCGGATCCTGACCACGAAATCACGCATTTCGACGCACTTCGCACGTACCGCATCCGGCTGGTCTGCGCCCGGCGCAGGCAGGCTTCGCCACATTTTCTGAAGTTCCAGGATCGGACCAACCGCGTCCTTGTCCTCCAGAATCTGCCAGACCATGGGCAGATATTTTGAGCTCAACTTCAAATCCGCTGCTATAGCAGCCAGGGTCGCGCCTGGTTTTCCAAGAGTTGATCGATACTTGAAGCGCCATGCGGCCTGAAAGTAATCCGCATAATTTGTGGGCTGCCGGAAGTAGAAGTTTATGATGCGTTGGATCGCATACTTCTCGCGATCGGTCTCGACCAGCATCGGATGCGGTGAGAAGTCGATTGCATCGGGTGTCAAAACCATGTGATCGGCTACTCCGCGAGCTGCCTGCAGGTACTTGTTCAGCAACGCGGGCGACATGGTTAGCGATTCGCCCGAGTTGTCGAAACCCGCCGGATTGGCAGGATCCACGGGAAACTCCCGTGTGGGTTGCATATCCTGGCCTGTGAGGTCCCGCACGGTGTAGTTGTATTCGGCGTTGCTCAACCGGCGCGCAAGCACCAGTCCAGGGTCACCCGCAGACTTCTTCACCTGTTCCGCGCGCACAGCCTGAATCCAATCGATCACATGCCGGCTGGCCTCCGCCGGCGGGGGCGGTAGCGGCTTGGGCGGCATTTCTTCCGCCTTCAGTCTTTCCATCACGAGCGCCCAGCGAGGATAATCCCGGGTCACCATCTCCGCGGTGGTGTACGCCTTGAGATCGAACTGCGCGGCGGGCATCTCACCGCTATGGCAACCGACGCAATACTTCGCGAGGAAAGGCCGCACGGTTTGCTCGAACTGCCGGTCCAGCGCGGGAGTGGCGGCGCCGACCGCGGGCATGGCGGTAAGGACGAGCATAACGGGAAGGGCTCGAAGCTGCATCGTTCTTCATGATACAAACCTTTTGAATGGTCCATCCTAAACTTGTCTCTGGATCGGACGCAATGAAATTGCAGCGGCGGGATGGCCTGAAGAACAGTGGCTGGGACAGGCCCTCATCTTTTGTGGCCTGTCGCTAGCTTACCGCGAACTCCACGAAGTCCACAAAACTCCAAGCCGAGAGTCCGCTGGACCCGTTGGCAATTTCGGACCCGCGAGCTATCTCTCGGCCGGCAATCTCATCCCGTGCCGCGAAGCAACGATCTTCGATCCATTTACAGTCTCGGCAAGGATCGACGTTTCAAAAAGCAGCTCGAAAGATTTCACGCGCTTCAAATCCGGGAGCTTCCAAAGCGATGCGAGCGTTTTCGAAGCATTCGGATTGCAGACGAACTCCACTGCCAGATCCGTGGCCGCCATCGTGATGCCCGCAATCACCAGTACCCGGCCCGAGTCGGTGAGGTTCGGCGTCATTGCGACATAAGCATAACCCTTGCCCGAGCCCCCTGGCATCTCGGTGAAGAACGCATTCGGCTCACCGGGTAGCGGGTGCTGGTTCAGGATTTCGGCTCCCGCGCCCGGGTCCGACGCCACAAAACGAAAATTGAGCTTGTCTTCGAACGCCAACAGCCACGGATTCGACCGTGGACTGCCTAGCAGAATGTAGTTATGCTCGCGGAAATCGCGTAGTTGCAGGTCCCGCGCATGCCTCACCTCGATACTCTTCCAGGAATCCGGATGCGACTGAAGAAGGCGGCCATAGAAGACGACATCCGCCATGCTGGTGTAACGTCGCGAGAGGAGATAGCCCCAGAACGCGGGTGGCAGCGACCGGCCGCCGGATTCCACTGAACTGCGGTACCCCGTCCCCGCGTAGTCGGCGAGCGAGATATCTCGATTCGCCAATTCCTGTGCGACGACGAGGCCGGAATCGGCGACTACAATGCTGGTTCTCTTCGCACCCGGTCCCACCACCAGAGAGGTGAGTGGGCCAAACCCGGGCCGGAGGTGAGCATCGATTCTGCCCGATACTTGGCAACCCATAGCCAAACCGAAAGTAGGGCGAGCGCCAGGCACGCCGCACCCAACGCGACTACCGGTATCCGCGAAAATTTGGCAGCGGCCGGTGGTTGCTCCTGGGACAGAGGAAGGACAGCCGCAGTTTCCGCTACCGCGTCGTGCGAAGACTCGCCGGCATGCTCGAAATGTGGAACATACCCGCCCTTGGGAATGGAAACATGGAGAGTCTCTGCCGCCCCCTCTCCGGCGTAGTAGTCTTCTAACTTCTTTCGCAGGATTCGCGCCTGCACGCGGACCGTATTGTCTTCGGCAGGGTTGTAGTCATAAGGCTTGCCGAAGATGCGGATACCGATCTGTTGTTCGTTGATCTCGCTCGTGCGGCCCGCTAATGCCCGCTCCGTGACATCCAAAAGAAAGTTCCGCAGCCGCGGCGACCTCTCGAACACTTTGCTGGCGGCGGCGTGCTGCGCGGCAGCCCAACGCGGGTCATCCAGCGGGGTAGCCAAACCGTCAACAGGGTGGTCGAGCAGATTCAAAACGTTCTGAGTATACAGTAAAAGAACCGATTCGAGAGCGGACGCTCATGCTCGCCGAAAGCCCGCCTGGCGGCCTTTTTATACTGTATAAACACCGGAAAAGCACTTTTCAGACGATGGTTCTGATAGAGAATGAGACACGGTCTTTTCTCTCAAAGGAGTTTTTCCACATGCGCCTCGCGTCCCTGTCCGCGCTGTTGGCCGCAGTTACCCTCTGCTCGTCCGCTTGGGCTCAATCGAACGGCGGATCTGTCACCGGAACGGTCTTCGATGCCAACCACGCGGTTGTCCCCGGAGCCAAAATCACGGCTACGAGTTTGGCCACCAACGTCTCCGAATCAGCCACCAGCGGTAGTGCCGGATCGTATAACATCCCTGCCCTGCCCCCAGGAACCTATCGCGTGTCCGTTGAAGCATCGGGATTCAAGAAGCTGATTCGCGAACCCGTCGCCATCGAGAGTTCCACCACGGTGGAAATTGACCTTCCACTGGAAATCGGAAGCGTCTCTTCCGAGGTGACCATCGAGGCCAGCGCGCCCCTCATCCAGGAGGCGAGTTCGACGGTGCAATACAACATCGATCTCAAACAGATATCGGAATTGCCGCTGGCGAATTCCAGCGCGCTCTCTGCGCTCTCCCTTCTCCCGGGTGTCCTGGGCGATCCCGGAGTGGAACAGGCGGCGATTACGACAGGGACCACGACACCCGGCGCGGGGCTCTCGATTTCCGGCGGCGCCATGGGAACGGTCCAGTTCCAGGCGGATGGCGTGAACAACACGAGCATGTATTACGGACGGATCGGCTTGGCGTTCAGCACCGAAGCGGTGTCGGAAATCGTGGTGATGCAGAACTCCTATAGCGCGGAGTATCGGTCCGCAGGCGGCGCGATCGTCAACATGACCACTAAGGCGGGCACGAATCAGTTCCACGGCACCGTTTTCTCATATACGCAGAACGATGTCTTGAACGCGGCGCCCTGGCAGAATTCATTCCGCTTCAAGGGGATTCAGCGGTATTGGCGCGGCGGCTTCGATATCGGCGGCCCGGTCTACCTTCCGAAGGTCTTCAACGGCAAGAACCGCACCTTTTTCTTCGCCGGCTATGAGCCGCTGCGGCAGTATACCCGATCGAGCGCGTTTGCGCGCGTGGCCACGGCTGCGGAACGCCAAGGCGATTTCTCGCACTCGGTATACAACTCACTGACTAACCAGCCCATATTCATCTTTCAGCACTTCCAGGCGGGCACGAATACCCAGATTGTGGAGCCGCCGAATACGGCGTATCCGCAGTTTCCCAACAACATAATTCCGCCGTCCATGATCTCGCCTCTCGGTCAGAAGGTGCTGAACCTGGAGCCGCTGCCGAATATGGCCATCAACGCCGTGGGGCAGAACTATTCTGTGTTTCGCAATGTGCGCAACACCGATAATCGCATCAACTTCAAACTGGACCAGGTGATCACGGCCAATAACCGGATGTCGTTCCGGATCTCGGAGGCGCCCACCAAAGGCGTTCGCTACTTCCAGGGTGGCCTGGCCGAGCAGGTGCCTACTGATACCAACACAGGCACTAATGTCGCCATCAGCGATACGCAAATCTTCGGCGGAAATAAGGTGAACGATCTTCGGCTTGGCTTCAGCCGGTCGAGCAATGTCCGGAGGCAGACCGATGAGCAGTTGGCGACCAATGGATTTCAGCAGTTCGGGTTTCCGTCATACCTGACCGCCGGGATGCCCCAGATCACCTCCTTCGGCGATCCGAACGTTCAGAACATCGCGAACAATCCGGGGTCCTATGAGATCGACAACTTTTATCAGGTGACCGATGTATTCAATTGGACTCTGGGCAAACACAGCATCCGCTTTGG
>JAOAPQ010000542.1 GCA_025462965.1 Bryobacterales bacterium | reverse complement strand
TGCTGCTTACCGCGACAGGCTCTACTCCGGCTGCGGGTGAGATGCAGGAGCGTCTGCTGGGATTGCTGGCCGGGGTGAACAATCCGGCGGATACGGATGCGCGGGACCAGATGGTGACCGAGATGGGGCGCGTGCTGGAAGCCCAGCGAATTTTGCCTCTCGACACGATACTCCAGCTGGCGGACAATCTGGACAGCGTTTCACGCGGGCAGAAGCTTGACCCGGCGCTCGCGGCGAAACTTGCTTCGCGCGTAGCGGAGATCCAGCAGCCGCGGTCGGCGCTTTCCGGCGCGGAAAAGAACGCTCTCGCGTTCGGGTATTGGACCGAGCGGCACATCGAGACGGAGCGCAAGACGAACATACGGGCGCTGATCGATAAAGCGCAAGGTAACCCGGAGAAGCTAAAGGACATTCGCGGAGCGCTCGCGCCGTTCCTGCGTGACACGCTGGTGGCGTATAACTATGTCCACTACGCGCCGCCGGGGGCGCAGGTCCTGTATACGAATCCGGTTTTCGTGCGCGGCCATGATTTCATTGGCATGCAGGGCGCGACGCACACCTGGAAGGCGACGGAGATGTTGGGAACAGGCTGGCCGTCGAACGGCGGCGGACGCCTGGTGGGTTCGCTTTCGAACCTTCCTTACGCGCTGGCTGAGGCAGAGCAGAATTTCCTGATCCCGACGCAGACGCAGGCGCTGATCTGGGGCGACCTGGTGCCACAGATGATCCTGAGCGCGAAGATACCGCGGTGGTGGAACGTGACGCCGGCGCAAGTCCACTGGGTGGGAATGCAGATGCGGTACGGGCAATCACTCCTGGCCCAGGCGGCGCTCGACCCCTCGGTGCGGCCGGCGGTGATGGAAGCGCTCAATCTGCAGGCGGCTCCGGTGCGTAGACTGGGCGTGGAGCAATCGCTCCAGGCGGGCGATGTCCGCGAAGCCCTCGACAAGCTCACGCCCTCGGAACTGTACGGGATGGCATGCGAGCTCTCGACGAGTGGATTCAAGAGTGAAGGGCCCGAGGGGAGGGAGTTGGCGAGGCTGCGCAAAGAACACGCCGCTGAAGTGAGCGACGCGGCGATTTCGGTGGCCTTTGGGACGCCGAAGCCGACGCTGGCGAATTCGTATCGGCCGGAATTGCTGAAGCTCCGAACGTTCCCGACGCTGATGGGGTATTCGAGCCGGATCATGGCGGAGAGCTGGGAATCGAATACGCTGTACTGGGCGGCGCTTGCGGACCAGCTGCACATTGCGCCTTCGCAGTTGAACGTGCTGATTCCCGAGTGGACGCAAAAGGTGGTGGAACGTATCTTCGCGTCACATTTGGAGGACTGGCCGGCGTTGTTGAAATCGCTTCGTCTGGTGGGTGAAGATGTGAGGGTCCAAACTTTGAAAACCAGTAGTGGAGACCAAAAGGCGGCTTTGATCCAGTGATGCTCTCAAACCGAATCTGGAAGACTGCGGCGATATCGTCCCTGGCAGTGGGCGGGGGACTTTGGTTGTGGGGACAGGACCCAGCCGGGGCCGGGCGCACGGCCGTTTTCAAATCCAAGGTGGATTTGGTGGTCCTGAGCTTCACGGTTACGGACAGCCGGGGCAGGTACATCACGAACCTGAAGCCGGCCGATTTTCACGTCACCGAGGACGGAATCCCCGAGAAGCTCTCGACTTTCGCTGAGGGCACCAAGGCAGCCATGGAAGTGCTGCCGGACGGCTCGCTACGGCCCATCATAAAAGCGGAGGAGGAAACCGGCAAGCCGGCCCTGGGCGCGGACGCATTCGTGGGGACCAACGTCTTCGTTCTGTTCGACACGAGCAACTTCATGTACAAAGGTTTCGTTTACGCCGAGGACGCGATCGCGGATTTCGTGCGCGGCCTGGACCGGGCGGATTCGGTTGCGATCTATACGTTCAGCCGCAATCTGTCCCGGGCGGCGTCCCTCACTAACGACCGGAGCAACGCGATCATGGGGCTGCGCAAAGCAGTGGCGGGCGACGACACGGCGCTTTACAATGCTCTGCTGCTTTCACTTCGGGACGCGGCGAAAGTGCCGGGACGCAAAGTGGTGATTGTGTTTTCAAACGGCCCGGATAACGCGAGCATGGTGGCCCCGGACGATGTGCGCGCGGTGGCGGAAGACGAAGGTATTCCGATTTACGTGATCTCGACCAACGAGGTAAACAAGGACTCGATTTCGAGCGGCGTGTTCCGGCGGATTACGTCCCGAACCGGCGGGAAGGCGTATTGGGCCAAAACCTGGCAGAAGCAGGTGGAGGCGTTCGAGAGCATCCGCGAGGATTTGGGCAATATGTATACCGTGACGTATTATCCCCAGCCGAATCCCAATGAGGGGTTCCGGAAAATCAATGTGGAGATCACGAGCGACACGGGCAAGAAGTACCGGGTCAGATCACGGCCGGGGTACCGGCCGCGGGCATCATAGCGCGTCCGATTCAAGATCAGATACGGGACATGAGGTCGCGGATGCGGCTCTCTTCTTCCTTGTTCGGCTTGGCTGCGAGAGCTTCCCGGCATTGCTTGGCGGCACTCTCCTTGTCGCCCTTCTGCACAAGCGCCATGGCGTAATGGTAATGGTACGTGGAGTTGTCGGGAACCTTGGCGACAAGCTCCTTGAAGATGTCCGCGGCGTTGTCGCTGAGGTTCTTCTTGAGATAGATCCAGCCGATTGTGTCGGAGACCTCAGACAGGCTGGGCAGCCTCTGCTTCGCGCGATTGGCCAGGGTGAGCGCCTCATCGAGATTGCCTCCCGTTTCGGCCATCAGGTAAGCGAGGTTGTTCAGCGCCTCCGGATTATTCGGTTGGGTCTTGATGGACTGCTCGTAAACTTTGCGCGCTTCAGAGTGCTGGCCTGAGTTATCGAGAAGGATTGCGAGGTTATTCAGCACCGTCGTGTTCTCCGGAATAAAGTCTTTGGCCTTCTTATAGGCCTCGATCGACTTCGGAACATCCTTCAAATCGTAATAACCCGCGGCGATTCGGGCCCAGGTTTCTCCCTGCTGGCGCGGCGCGTCCTTGTAGCGCGTGATGAGATCCTTGTAAACGTTGATTGCCTCGTTGAACTGCCCGGTTCGCAGTTCCATATCGCCCAGGTCGCGTCTGAGGTCGAGACGGTTCGGGAACCGTTCGGTTTCCGCTTTGATCAGGCTGATTGCCTTTTCGGGTTGCCTGAGGAGAAGCAGCGCCTCCGCTTCGCCCAGCAGGCCTCGGGTGTTGGTGGGATCCGCCTCGTAAGCCTTATGGAAGCTGTCGGCGGCATCCTGGTACTTCTTCTCCATCAGATTGAGAACGCCCATCTCGAGAAGCGTGTCGGGCTGCTTCGGGTTGGCGGACAAAACCTGGTCCAGGGTGGTCCGGGATTCCTTGAACTTCTGCATGCGCATGAGTGCTGCAGCTTGCAGCAGGCGCGCGGCGCCGCTCTGAGAGTTCAATTTGAGCGCCTGTTCGGAGTATTTCAGAGCTGAATCGCTGTCACCGCGCACCAGCGAGACTTGAGCCAACGCAAGACGCGGCGGCAGATAATCGGGACGAAGCTCGATGGCCTTTTCAAACTGCTGGCGGGCCTGCTCGAATTCCTGTTTCGCGAAGTGGGCGCGGCCCAGGTGGAAGCGGGCGACGTAGTTATCCGGCCGCGCGGTGACTACGGCCTGAAGTTCGTTGACGGCCTGCGTGATATCGCCCTTATCCAGAAGGAAGCTGGCTTTCAGGCCGCGGGCTTCGGGATCCTTCGGATTCGCCTTGAGGATCTCGAGATTCTTCTCATAGGCCTGAGCCGTCTTGCCATCATGCATGAGAACTTCGATGATGTGCTTCTGGTACTCGACCTTTCTGCTCGGGTCCTTAGCCACCCCTTCCTCATACTGTTTGATCGCGGTTGGTCCGTCGTTCAGGCGTAAGTAGAAATCGCCCGCTGTCTTGAACGCATCCGGGTAGTCATGGTAATGACTCTTGAGGCCCTCGAGCATCTTCACGCCCTCAGCCTTGTTCCCGCTGGTGAAATAGTGGGCCGCCAGCAGAGTCTGGAAAGTATAATCCTTCGGGTTGGCGGCGATAGCCTTTTTCAGGATGGCTTCGGCCTCCCCAGGCTTATGTTGAGCGACATAAAGCCGATACAGCTCGATATAGCCGGAAGTTCCGGACTTACCTTTCTCGACTACTCTGCGATAGAGCGTCTCGGCCTCACCCGTTTCACCATAGAGCGTCAGCGCCCGGGCAAGTGAGAGCATGATGGCCGGATCGTCGGGCCGGAGTTCCAGAGTCTTGCGATAAGCGGCGATGGTTTCTTCCATCGACTTCTTGGAGTTGACGATCTCATTCCGCCGGTACTCTGCGACAGCCCTGGCAAAGAGCAGGTCCGCCTGGAGCTTGTGGCCTTCAAAGGATTTCGGATCGCGTTGGAGAAAACCCTTAGTGATGTCCTCGACATCCTGAATCAGCTGCTGAGTCCGGTTGCCTTGATCCGTTTGCTGCGCCACCAGCAGGAGGATCTCGGCCAGATTCAGGCTCGCATCGTTGCTTTGCTGGGAGCCCTTGGGAAGAAGTTCAATGGCGCGGCGCAGGTAAGGCACGGCGTTCGCCACCTGGCCCTGCTTGAGACTGGTGAGCGAAAGGCGATAGTAGGCATCGCCATACTTAGGATCCACCGTGAGCGCGCTTCGATACATGATCGAAGCCTCCCTGTACTTGCTCTTGTCAAAATAGGCGTTGCCGCGATCGAGATACCTTTTCTTGACGACCTGAGGATCGCGGCTGCAACTCACAAGCGCGAATGACAAAAAGAGAATGGCAAGGAGGCGCATAAAAATACACTTCGGCACGTATAGTATTTTCCTACAAAGGTGAGGAAATTAGCCTTCCTATTGTACAGCGACAACAGGGGCGGCCGGACCGGTAGTGGTGCTGCTTACTCCGCCAATCTTGATTGTTACGGGTAAAGTTTCACCCTTCATATGAACGCCGGGGACGGTTACGTTGATCTTATTGACGCCCACGAGGCCGGGAACGAGGCCGCTGAAATTTACGATTACGGGCGCCTGGCTGTAACCTTGGGGGCCGAAGAACACCTGCACGGGGTCCGTGAGCGCAAGGGGGCTTGCCGGCGCCGGATTTCCGGAAGTGACCGTGCCTCCATGTGTGGGACCCAGGCCGGTTGCGTAGATTGTGAGCGACTCGTCGCGGGTAGTGGGATTGTCCTTGGTGACAGGCGTGCCGTCCGAGTGATAGACCGCCGCCTGTCCATTCGATGACACGAAGATGGCCGTCTCATACTTCGAGACGGTAATGGTGGCGGGAATTAAGGACGCAGCGTGGTTCGTAATGGATCGGACGACAACGGGATACCTGCCGGCCGCCAGCGTGG
>JAOAPQ010000536.1 GCA_025462965.1 Bryobacterales bacterium | reverse complement strand
TCCAGCCGCGCGGAATCCCCGGCGGCCAAGCCACTGGCCAATCCTGCTGGTAACCGTGCTGCACCACGTCAGAACAGGCACAGCCATGGCTCTCGTCTTCGGGGCCATGCACGGCCCTGAGGCAGTCAGCGAACAGAGGCTGGCGGGAGATCTGATCGATCGCTTACCTCCCTGTGCTGATCGGAGATCGTAATTTCGGCATCTTTTCGGGTCCTGTGGCGCGCGTACCGGCAGGGGCATCATGTGTTGACGCGGCTTACGGCGGCACTGGCCCAACGGCTAGCCGGGGGCGCCGTTCCGGATGTGGGCAGCGATCTCAGCGTGGTGTGGGAACCCTCGGAGCATGACCGCCGCACCAATCGCGGATTCTCCGCCGAAGCCTGTATGCAGGGGCGGCTGATCGCAGTGATGCCGGCAGGGGCCAAGCAAATCCTCTACCTGTTCACCACTTTAGAAGAGCCCGCCCACCAGGTGGCTGCGCTCTATCGCCAGTGCTGGACCGTCGAGACCGACCTGCGCTCGCTCAAAGAGCAGGTCCGCCTACACCAGATCGATGCCAAATCGCCCACTATGGTAGCTAGCGAACTGTTCCTTGCCGTGGCTACCTGCTTTTCACGAGCGCGAGCAGCCCTGTTAGCCTTCGCCCAGGCAAGTGCCCACCAATCTCCAGGACAGAAGGACCACGGCTGGCAGTTAGTGCTGCAATCCATTGCTCAATGCAAACTACCCCAACGCAAACGACTTTCCCCACCTCGCCTCGTCTGGCCACGACCACAGACTTTCCCCACCCATAAGGTCTCCGACCATGCTTAAAAACTACGTGGCATCAGGTTGGTTACCGCCGCTGTCCGCGTGAACCACATACACTAACACTCATGCGAATTCTCCTGGTTCTCGCGGCCGCCGCTCGCCTCGCCGCGCAGGACGCGACCTTCGAAGGACACCCCGCCGTCCTCCTTGCCAATGACAAGCTGGAACTAACCATTCTCACCGAAGGCGGCGGCATGGCCCGGCTGATCCTGAAAGACGATCCGGCGCGAATGAGTCCCCTGTGGGATCCGAAGCCCGCCACCTTCAACCCCGGCACCGGACACTTCTTCTGCGTAGATGGTTTCGGCGGCGTATCGCCCGAGGAGCGCGCCGCGGGATTCCCGACCCACGGCGAGGCACATCTCCAGAAGTTCACGATCGCGCGACCGGCGCCCGGAACTCTCATGCTCAGCACGCGCCTTCCGCTGGCCTACGAGAACGTCACACGCACCCTTTCAATGGCCGAAGGCGAGCAGGTGATCTCGGTCGAAACCCGCATCGAAAGCCTGTTGAGCTTTGACCGGCCGCTCCAATGGGCGGAACATGCGACAGTCGGATCGCCCTTCCTCGAGCCCGGCGTGACCGCGATCGACATGCCGGCCCAGCAGGCGAAAACGCGTCCCTATGAGCCGAACTCGCGATCGGGCGGGTTGCCGCACCGGTTGCCTTCCGCGAGCGAGTTCACCTGGCCGATGGCGCCGGGAGTGGACGGAACTCCGGTCGACATGCGGCTCACGCCCGAAAAGCCAAACTCCGGCGATCACACCGCATCGCTCATGGACCCCTCACGCCAGGTAGTCTGGGTGACCGCATTAAACCCGAAACTGAAACTGCTGGTCGGGTATCTGTTCCGTCGGGAAGATTTTCCCTGGATCCAGACCTGGCAAAACTTCCTCCCGACCGGCAAACTGGCACGCGGGCTCGAATTCTCGACTCAGCCGTTCGATGTTCCGCGAAGACAAGTAGTCACGGAGAACTCGCTATTCGGTACGCCGCTCTACCGCTGGCTGCCCGCAAAATCGACCGTTGCAAGCAAGTTTCTGATGTTCTACTCACGCGTGCCGGAGGGATGGACCGGCGTGCGCGACGTGCGCCTCGAAGGCGGAGCCATCGTTGTCGAAGACCGGGGCTCGGGACGGAAACTGGAAATCCGGACGGCTCAGGGTCTGTAGCGTGGGTTGTCGGCAGAGCCTTCGGCTGCCCCATCGATCGCAGGCAGAACGTGTACAATTTTCGCCCGGGTCTACACGCTGACGCCCCACCGCAGATGTCAGGAGTAATCCACTGGGTGACGTAGCCACCGAATAATTTCCCTTGACAGCCTTAACACTGTACTATAAAACTAGTACAGTGGAACACGGCTTTCAGTTTCGTCTGGACCCGAAAAGCGGCGTTCCCGTGTACCGCCAGATGATGGACCAAGTGATGGCGGGAGTAGCGGCTGGCACGCTGGCGGAAGGCGATCAGCTCCCCACCGTTCGTCAGGTTGCCGTCGATCTTTCGATCAATCTGAACACCGTCGTCCGCGCTTACCGGGAACTGGAGATTCGAGAAGTGCTTACAACACAGCAAGGCACCGGCACCTTCATCAGCGGCAAGAAGCTCAAAGTCAGCGAAGTGGAGCGCCAGCGGCGGCTCACCCAGATTGCAGGCGATTTTCTGGCGCGCGCCGGAGCCGAGGGCTTCACCCTGAACGAAGTGATCGATCACCTGCGCGCGCTCGCGCCGGAAGAGAACAAGAGGAGATAACGTATGCTGGAAATCCCCGATTTGCGCCAACAGTTGGCGCTGGAGTATGTAAACCCCGTCTCGCTCGGGGTCTTCGTGATCTGTTTGGCCGCGGGCGTCGCACTCACAGCCGCCCTGCAAAGTCCCGCTCCAATCGTGATGGGCGCCCTGATTGGTCTTTATTTCCTGTTTGCCATCAGGATCGCCAAGCAATGGCAGAAGACCGCCGTGCTGCGGCTCGGCAGATATCGCGGATTGCGCGGGCCGGGCATGTTCATGATCATTCCGCTCATCGATTCCGTCAGCAAGTATGTCGATCAGCGCGTGCGCGTCACCGACGTCAACGCCGAATCCGCTCTCACGCGCGACACAGTTCCCGTGAACGTCGACGCGATCGTCTTCTGGGTCGTGTGGAACGCGGAAAAATGCATCCTCGAAGTGGAGAACTTCGAGAGATCCATCGGGCTGAGCGCGCAGACGGCGCTGCGCGAATCCATCGGGCGCCACGAGCTTTCCCAGATGATCACGGAACGCGAGAGCATGGGCCGTGAGCTCCAGCGCATTCTGGACGAAAAGACGAATCCATGGGGCATCACGGTTCAATCCGTCGAAATCCGGGACGTACACATCCCGCCAGGGCTCGAAGACGCCATGTCGCGGCAGGCGCAGGCGGAACGCGAGCGCCAGGCGCGCATCGTCCTCGGTACCGCCGAAGCGGAGATTTCCGAGAAATTTGCGGAAGCGGCGAAACTCTATGTGAATAACCCGGTTGCGCTCCACCTGCGGGCCATGAACATGCTCTATGAAGCCATCAAAGAGAAGGGTTCCATGGTGATCGTGCCGTCTTCAGCCGTGGAAACCATGAATCTCGGCAGCATGCTTGGCACGGCGGCGCTGGCCAAGTCCGAAAGGTAACAGAACCGGCTAACCAATGGAAGGGAACCTGTTCATCGTGGTGCTGGAGAACCCTCACCATGACTAACAAAGTTTTGGCATTCGCAGGTTTGACTCTCACCGCCGCCGTGTTACTTTTCGCTAAAGTGACCGTTGACTACGACAAATCGGTTGATTTCTCGAAGTATCACTCCTATTCCTGGCTCGACGTGAAGGCCGGAGATCCGCTCTGGACGGACCGCATCAAATCGGCGGTGGATAGACAACTCACGGCGAAAGGCTGGCAGTTGGCGCCCAGCGGTGGAGATGCCTCTGTGGCGGCATTCGGCTCCACCAAGACCGTGCCCAGGCTGGAAACTTTTTATGACGGGCTCGGCGGCGGCTGGGGTTGGCGCGGTTGGGGAGGAGGCATGGGCATGGCGACTACGACGGTCGAAGACGAGTCCGTAGGAACGCTGGTCGTCGATATCTTCGATACTCCAACGAAGAAACTGATCTGGCGGGGAAAATCGACCGATACGCTCTCCGACAAACCGGATAAGAACGAGAAGAAACTCGATAAGGACGTCGCGGAGATGTTCAAGAAGTTCCCGCCGCCTCCTAAAGGGTAGTTGGAATTACAAAAGTCTTACACAGCGGCTTTCGGCGCGTTGCTAGTGTGAAGAGGTGAACAAGGTCATCACCCTTCCGCGCAAGGATTTTTTCAACTGGATCACGACGTCGATCATGGTCCTTCTCCACATCGGGGCAATCGGCGCCCTCTTCATGTTCAGTTGGAAAGCCGTCATTATCTCCGCTGTCCTGTATTGGATGACGATCGGGTTCGGCATCGGGATGGGCTATCACCGCCTCCTGACGCACCGTTCCTACAAAGTGCCGCGGGCGGTTGAATACTTCTTCGCCGTCTGCGGCACGCTGACGCTGGAAGGCGGACCTATCTTCTGGGTGGCCACGCATCGCGTCCACCACCAGCACTCCGATCGGGATCTCGATCCCCACACGCCGCGGCATGGCGGATTCTGGGCGCATGTCGGCTGGATTCTCTTCGGGGAGCCGAAGCACAACGACACCAAGCGCATGTCGAAGTATGCTCCCGACCTTGCCAAAGATCCGTTTTACGTGTGGCTGAACAACTTTCATTTCGTGCCGATCGTGGTGCTCTCGCTCATTCTCTTTGCCGTAGGCGGTTTGCAGCTGGTCCTTTGGGGAACGTGCATGCGGGTGGTGCTGGGCCTGCACGCCACCTGGCTGGTGAATTCGGCCACCCATATGTGGGGATCGCAGCGCTTCGCGACGCGCGACGATTCACGTAACAGTTGGTGGGTGGCGCTGGTCACGTTCGGCGAGGGATGGCACAACAATCACCACGCGCACCCCACATCCGCGCGGCACGGCTTAGCCTGGTACGAAGTGGATTTCACCTGGATGCAGATCTGGCTTCTCAAGAAACTGGGCGTGGCGAAGAACGTCAAAGTCGCCACTGTTAAGCAGCCGCTGGTTGAAGAGAAAGCCGCATAGAAAAGGCGCGGGCAGCAAGACTGCCCGCCGTACGAGTACGATTAGCAGATGGCGAGTAGTGGGCGTCAGAAGTCGATTGCCCTGTTCATCACTCTCGGCTCGTGCCTCGTTGCGGTTGCCGTCACCCTCAATATAGGTCTGATCGTCTGGACGTGGCGCACGGGCGTGATGCTCGTTCTGGGCGCTCTGTTCTGCAGCCTGATCATAGCGGGCGTCGTATTGAACACGATTTTTCTGGTGCGTGAAATCCGGCGGAATGAACAGCACGATCAATTCATTAACGCCGTTACACACGAGCTGAAGACGCCTGTTTCCTCCATCCGGCTCTACCTGGAGACATTGCAGACGCGGGAGATGGACGATGCGAAGCGCCGCGAGTTCTATGCCGTCATGCTCGCCGACAGCGACCGTCTCGCTCACACCATCGACCAGGTTCTGCGCGCGGGCCGGGCCAAGACCTGGCGCAAGCACCACCACCGCGAACTGCTCGATCTCACCGAGATCGTGAAAGATTGCGTGAGGCTGGCACGGCTTCGTCACCACCTGCCGGATGAAGCCGTCGGGTGCGAGTGCGCCAAAGCCCAGGTATGGGGCGACGCCGATGAGTTGAAGGCAGCGGTCACCAACCTCCTCGACAACGCCATTAAGTACTCGAAAGACGAAGTGCGGGTCACCGCCGAGGTGGTGCTTGTCGACGGCAACAATGTCGCCGTGCGCGTTCGCGATAAGGGCGTCGGAATCTCCCCCGCCGAATTGAAGCGCATATTCCGGCGGTTCTATCGAATTCCCGGCATCGTTACCACGCGCGTCAAAGGAACCGGCCTGGGACTCTACATCGTGGGAGCGACAGCGAAGCGGCACGGTGGCAAAGCTTACGCGGAAAGCGAAGGCGCGGGCCGCGGCAGCACTTTTACCCTGCAACTTCCCGGCGCGGGCGCGGCATGAGTTCCATCCTGCTGGTGGAGGACGAGCAGCACCTCGCCTTCGGCCTTAGCTTCAACCTGGAGGCCGACGGATATCAGGTCGAAATCGTCGAAACCGGAGAAGCCGCGCTCGAGCGCCTCTACGACACCGCCAATCATTTCGACCTGGTGGTGCTGGACGTAATGCTGCCCGGCATGGACGGCTTCGCCGTGGTGAGCGACCTGCGCGCGCATAGCCAGTTCGTGCCGGTATTGATGTTGACCGCGCGCGGCCGTGCCGAAGACGTGCTGCAGGGCTTCGCGGCGGGCGCCGACGATTATTTGCCCAAGCCATTCGAGCTTTCCATCCTGATCGCCCGCATCAAGGGCCTGCTGCGGAGGCGCGACTGGCTGCGCCCTCCCGTCCGCGACCGCTTCGAGTTCCAGGGCAAGGTCATCGATTTCGAAACGATGGAGTTGCATGTGGGCGACAAACAGCTGCCGCTGACTTTGATGGAGGCGAACCTTCTGCGCTATCTCATTCAGCATCAGGGCAAGACGATTTCGCGTAAATCGATGCTGGAAGACGTCTGGGGCGTACACGAAGACACCGATACGCGCGCCATCGATAACTTCATCGTGCGGCTTCGCCGTTATATCGAAGCCGATCCCGCCGCGCCCAGGCATCTCTTGACGGTGCGCGGCGTGGGTTACCGCTTTATCGCCGAGCCCGGCGCCTAGCCTAGGAGCCGCGCGTAAAGATCAGAATATGCTGCTCCGGAAGGCTTTCGATGGCCTTCTCGAAGCGAAAGCCTTCCGGTTCGATCTCCGCCCGCACTCCCTTCACGGACATCTTGTGTTCAGGCCGTATCGGGACATTGGGATCTTCCTTCCGGTATTCGAGCAGCACCAGGCGGCCGCCCGGTATCAGCGCTTCCCGGATGTGCCGCAGCATCTCTTGCGGCTTTGAGAACTCGTGGTACACGTCCACCAGGAGAGCGAGATCGACCTTGCCTGCGGGCAGGCGTGGATCATCAACGGTTCCAAGCACGGTTTCGAAGTTCGCGACTCGAGAGGCCGCCATGTTCTTGCGCAACTGTTCCAGCATCGCGGGCTGAATATCGTTCGCGTAGACCTTCCCGGCCGGACCCACCCGGCGAGCGAGCTTCTCCGTAAAATACCCGACGCCTGCCCCGATATCCGCCACCACCGAACCGGGGGCGATGCCGATCGCGTCCAGCGCTTC
>JAOAPQ010000503.1 GCA_025462965.1 Bryobacterales bacterium | reverse complement strand
CGTCTGGCCGGCTACGATGAGATCGTGCTCATTTGCGGACGCTATGAAGGCGTGGACGAGCGCGTGGCTGAACATCTCGCCGATGAAGAGCTTTCGATTGGAGATTATGTTCTCTCGGGCGGCGAACTGGGCGCGGCGGTGATCATCGACGCGACGGCACGGCTCGCGCCGGGAGTACTCGGCAACGGCGATTCAGCCGTTTTTGAATCTTTCTCGCAGGAAAACATGCTCGATTGCCCCCAGTATACGCGTCCGGCCGAGTTTCGCGGCTGGCGCATCCCGGAAACGCTGCTCGGGGGAAATCACGAGGAGATACGCCGCTGGCGGCAGCAGGCGGCGCTCGAAAAAACCGCGCGACTACGGCCGGATTTGCTGCTAAAATGAGAGTTTCCGTCAGGTTACAAGGGATATCCAAATGCAGAACGCGTTGTTGAGCAACTTCATCAAGAAACATTTGCGCACGGACGTGCCGGCGTTCCGCCCCGGCGATACGATCCGGGTTCACGTCAAGATCAAGGAAGGCGAAAAAGAGCGCATCCAGATTTTCGAGGGCGTGATGATCGCCCGCAACAATACGGGCCTGGGCGACATGATTACGGTGCGCAAGGTGAGCTTCGGGCAGGGTGTCGAGCGCATCTTCCCGCTTCACGGGCGTTCCATCGACCACATCGACATCGTGCGCACGGGTAAGGTTCGACGCGCGAAGCTATACTATCTTCGCGGGCTGAAGGGCAAGGCCGCTCGACTAAAAGAGCGCTCGTAGGGAGTTCGGGTACCACGAGCCGCCGGGTCTATGAAGGGCTCCTGGAAGTGCGATGGCACGCTTGAGCGCGGGCTCAGATCGCGGGGGTTCTTCGCGGTCGCGGGGGCCGACGAAGTGGGCCGTGGCTCGCTCTTCGGGGCCGTGGTGGCCGCAGCGGTCATTCTCTCTCCCGATTCTCCGGTCCGAGGCTTGAACGACAGCAAACAGATCGAACCGGAGCGGCGGGCCGTTCTCGCAGCTCGGATCCGGGAGCGCGCGGTCGCATGGGCGGTCGCGGCCGTTGATGCCGAAATCATCGACCGAATCAATATCTATCACGCATCGCTGCTCGCCATGAAAATGGCAGTGGAACAGTTGCGGCCGGCCGCCGATTTTCTGCTGGTTGACGCATTTCCACTCAATCTCCGCTTGCCCCAATATCCGATCGTGCAGGGCGATGAACGGTGTCATGCCATTGCGGCTGCGTCTATCGTCGCCAAAGTCTATCGCGACGAAACCATGCGTGAATGGGACACAGTTTACCCGCAGTACGGTCTGGCGCGGCACAAAGGCTATCAGACTCCCGAACATATCCGTGCGCTGGAACAACACGGAATTTCGCCGTTACACCGGCGTAGTTTTGCGGCGGTGCGGCAGCGGATGTACCGGCGCGAGGGCGCGACGGCGTGAGCGATATACAACGTATCCCCGCCCAAATGGAGGCTCCCCCGGCCGCCTCACCATCGGTTGGGCTGGCCAAGCCGCACCACTGGTTTCATAAATTATCGGCGGTCCTGTTCATCATTTTCTGCTTGGAACTGGGCTTGTTCCTGCTGATCTATCCCTGGACCGGCGAATGGGACACTAACCGTTTCGCGACCATCCTGATCCTGAAATTTCCACGTTGGAACGAGTACTGGCAGAATGCGTATTTGCGCGGCGCGGTGAGCGGACTGGGGATGATCGACCTCTATATTTCCATCGGCGAAATTTTCCGCTTGCGGCGGTTCAGCGCGAAGTAGGCGCTGTGCGACAATTCTCACCAGTAGACCGCGCAACCTCGTGCTTACAGATCCGCGAGCCAGGCGGGCGCTACTAGGGTGTCCACCCACCGCAAGTCGAGTTTCTCCAGTCGCGGCAGAGTAGCGATAGCCGCCGGCAAATGCTTTACCGGATTGCCGCGAACATCGATCTGCCGCAGTTCCTGCATTGTCCCAATCGATTCCGGGAGCGATGTGAGCTGATTGTTTCTCAGATGCAGCTCGCGCAGGCGCGACAAACGCCCAACCGAATCCGGGACCGATGCCAGCCGGTTATCGGATGCCCTAAGCTCGATCAGGCTCGCCATACCTGAAACTGATTCAGGCAAAACCTCGAAAGCGTTCTCGCTGATGTTCAGGTAGCGCAGCCTTGTCAGCCGATCGAGAGACGGCGGCAGCGAGGTCAATCGGTTGTGGTGTAGATAAAGAAAATCAGTAAGACCGTCGAGATCAGCCAACGCATCAGGTACGCGCGTTAACTCGTTATGCCCGAGATCCAGCATACGAAGCCTCTTCAAGCGGCCAATCTGCTCGGACACTTCCGACAGCTCGTTGTCAGCCAAGACCAGGGTTTCGAGCTCAGTCTGCTCCCACACCGATTCCGGCACACGACCAAGCCCCTTCCTCCACAAGCTTAAGTGCGACACGCGATACGACCCAATCGCTAAAGTCCGGCTTTCTTCCAAAGCTCATCCACGCGCATCTTCACATCCGGCGTCATCGCAATCACACCGGGCCAGGGGCGCGTAAACCCTTCGCCCGGCCATTTGCGCGTCGCGTCGACCCCCATCTTCGAACCGTAGTTCACAAGACGGCTGGCATGGTCAAGTGAATCCACCGGCCCCAGCGTGAACTGAATGTCGCGCTCCGGATCAATATTGTTTAGCGCCTTCCAAGCCACTTCGCGCACATTCTGCACATCCACATCTTCATCCACGACCACGATGCACTTACTGAACATCGCCTGGCCGAGTCCCCAGATCGCGCTCATCACTTTGCGCGCATGGCCGGGGTAAGACTTGCGGATCGCCACGAGAATCAGGTTGTGAAACACGCCTTCCGCGGGCATGCAGATGTCGCGCACTTCGGGAAGCTGCAGCCGCATCAGCGGCAGGAAGATCCGTTCGATCGCCTTGCCCATGTAAAAATCTTCCATGGGTGGCGGTCCGACGATGGTCGTCGCGTAAATGGGATCGCGCCGCTCGGTGATGCAGGTGACGTGGAAGACCGGGTAATCGTCCGCGAGCGAATAGAAGCCGGTGTGATCACCGAACGGGCCTTCGGTGCGCAGCTCGCCCAGGTTCACATAGCCTTCGAGCACGATTTCCGATTCAGCGGGAACTTCGAGATCGATGGTCTTGCACTTCACCATCTCGACACCCTCACCGCGCAGAAAGCCGGCGATCAGCATCTCATCGAGATCAGGCGGAAGCGGCAGGATCGCGGAATACATCGTGGCGGGATCGCAGCCGATGGAAACCGCCACCTCCATGCGCGTCGTTTTGCCTTCGGCCGTGAGACGCCGATAGTGTTCCGCGCCCTGCTTATGCGTCTGCCAGTGCATGCCGGTAGTGCGCTCGTCGTAAATCTGCATGCGGTACATGCCGCAGTTGCGTTTGCCTGTTTCCGGATTGCGCGAGAACACCATCGGCAGCGTGATGAAGCGTCCCCCGTCCTCTGGCCAGCATTGCAGGACCGGGTAGTCGAAGAGCGAGAAGCCTTCCGTCTTCACGATCTCCTGGCAGGGCGCTTTGGTCACGGTCTTCGGGAAAAACGAACCCGCTTCGGCGAGCTTCGGCAATAGCTTAAGCTTGCCCAAAAAGCCATCAGGCTTCTTACCCATCTCGAGAAATTCAACGATGCGCGCGGCCACTTCATCCACCGAATCGACTTCCATCGCGAGTTCCATGCGCCGCGTGCTGGCGAACGCATTGATGAGCACGGGCATGGCGCTCCCCTTCGGCTTCTCGAAGAGCAGCGCGGGGCCGCCCTGCTTGACGGCGCGATCGGCGAACTCGGTAATCTCGAGAACGGGATCGACCTCGAAGGAGATGCGCTTCAGCTCCTTCGATTTCTCCAGCGAGCGAATGTAGTCGCGCAGATTTTGATAAGCCATGCAGCGGAACTTACTATAATGACAGCTTCAACATGACAGAGAGACGAACGGCTTTAGTGACCGGCGCGAGCCGGGGGATCGGGTTGGCCTGTGCGCATGCTCTTGCCCAAGCGGGAGCGCGCGTGGTGCTCGCGGCGCGCAATCGGGAACTGCTGGAAACGGCTGCGGCCGCGATCCGCAGCGAGGGCGCGGAAGCGTACGTTGTGGAGATGGACATGAGCGCGGCGGATTCCATCAAGGCCGCGATCACGCAGGCGGCGAAGGAATTCGGACGAATCGATATTCTGGTCAATAATGCCGCAATCACGCGCGACGGCATCGCTATGCGCATGAAGCAGTCGGACTGGGATGCGGTGATCGACACGAATCTTTCGGGAGCGTTCTTTGCGATGCAGCATGTGCTGCCCGCCATGATGCGCGAGCGATGGGGACGGATCGTGAATATCTCGTCGGTGGTGGCGCGGTCGGGGAACGCGGGGCAGGCCAATTATGTCGCGGCGAAGGCGGGGCTCATCGGATTGACGAAGTCTCTTGCGCAGGAGATGGCCTCGCGGAACATCACCGTGAACGCTGTTGCGCCGGGGTTCATCGAGACTGATATGACGAACGTGCTCAGCGATGAGCTGAAGACGAAGATACGCGCGGGCATCCCGCTGCAGCGCTTTGGCAAGCCGGAGGATGTCGCGGCCGCCGTGGAATTTTTGTGCAGCGAGAAGGCCGCATACATTACCGGACACGTGCTCGACGTGAATGGTGGCATGTATATGTAGAGAGGTTATTAAAACATTTTTGCGCAAACATGTTGCAAAGTGGCACGATTCCTGCTGACATCTGTGGTAGGGAGAATCATTGCCTTATGGCAACTAAGAAAAAAGCAGCAGCAAGCAAGAAGGTTGGAAAGGTCATGCATGAGTTCAAGCAGGGCCAGTTGAAGTCGGGAGGTAGCGGCAAGAAAGTAACAAATCCGAAGCAGGCAGTTGCGATCGGTTTGAGCGAAGCGCGGAAGAGTGGGGCTAGCGTGCCGCCCGCGAAGAAGAAGGGCGCGGTAAAGAAGACCGCCACCAAGAAAACGGCTACGAAGAAAGCCGCGGTGAAGAAAGCGGCCCCGGCCAAGAAGAAGGCGGCGGCCAAGAAGAAGTAGTTCAGACTGGAAGCGGCAGGCCACACATAACGATGGCCTGCCCACGGAGTTTTATGCGGTGGATTGAGTTGCTGGTGGTTTGCGGGCTTGCTCCAGTTGTCTGTTTCGGACAGGAGATGCCCATGGTTGCGAGTCCCGCGAAAGATGCTTTCGCTTTGCGCTACGTCGATATCGCGATCGGGAGCGGACCGCCCGCGGCGCCGGGGCAGCGGTACTTCGTTCACTACACCGGCTGGCTTACGGACGGGAAGAAATTCGATTCGTCTCTCGACCGCAAGACTCCGCTCGATTTCGTGCAGGGCAAACAGCAGGTGATCCCCGGTTGGGATTTAGGATTCGCCGGCATGCGCGTCGGCGGCAAGCGCCGGTTGTTCGTTCCGTATCAGCTCGCTTACGGCGAGAAGGGCGTGGAAACGATTCCGCCGAAGGCCGACCTGATCTTCGACGTCGAATTGGTGGACGTGAAAGAAGCGGCGCCACAGCCTGCCGCGATCGACGTGCTTCTGCCTCTGGCCGATTCCGAATCGAAGGTGATCGCGCTTGCTCGCGCGATTCCGGAAGACAAGTATGCGTGGCGACCAGGGACGGGAGTGCGCTCCTTCGGCGAAATCTTCCTGCACATCGCGAACGGAAATCAGCTGTTGTTGAAAATCGCATCGGGTGTTTCAGCGGCCGATCTGGAGAAACAGATCGCGGATAACGCCGAGGCAGAGAAGCACCTTCCGGGCAAGGATCGGATCCTTGCGGCTTTGACACAAAGCTTCGCGGACGTCAGGAAGGCGATGGAAGGCGGACGCGGCTTGAACCGCGAGACGAACTTTTTCGGACAGGTGACCACGCGGCGCGGTATCTTTACGATCCTTGATACTCACATTGCCGAACATCTCGGGCAGGCGATCGCCTACGCGCGAATGAACGGGATCGTGCCGCCTTGGTCAGAGAGCAAACAGGTTCCCCTGCCCTAGCAGCCAGTCTGGGTCCAGGCGGCGCTTGACGTCCTTCATCGCCTCGATCTGCTCGCGGGTGAATTCAATCGCGAGCAAGTGCGCTTTTCGTTTGCCCAGGCCGTGTTCGGCGGAAACGGTGCCGCCCAACGCGACGGCTTCTTTCGCGAAATGGATCATCAGGTCGCGCGCGCGGTTCGATTCCACTTCATTCGCAGGCAGCATGTTGACGTGAAGATGCGCATCGCCGATGTGTCCGAAGATCACGTAGCGCCCCGGAAATATGGCTTCGCATTCGCGCCGGTAGATGGCAAGCATCTCGCGATTGCGATCAATCGGGACAGCGAAGTCAGTGCCCATTTTCAGGCAGCCGTTGCGGCGCACGGTATCGTTCACCAGTTCGGGGAGTGCGTGCCGGAACCGGCGGAAGCGCTCGCGATCATCCGGGCTCGCGCCGAACCAGGAGGCCTCGAGGAGCGCACCGGCGGCTTCCAGGCGATCGCCCCAGCGGTCCAGTTCGCGCTCGTCCAATACTTCCTGTTCGATGAGCAGCGCCGCCTGCGCCTCCTCCGGGATTTCCGGATAGCGCGCACGCAGCAACGCGAGCGAGGGGCCGTCGAAGTATTCGATCATCCGCAGCTCGTCGACAGCGCGCCAGTCGTCCACAGCCTGCAGAGCATCGCCATCCGTCGCGAAGAAGACAACGGCCGCCAGCAATTCCTTCGGTTCGGGCAGAAGCCGCAGTTCGGCGCTTATGACAACGCCCAGCGTTCCTTCCGACCCGATAAACAGATCGACCCAATCCATGCCCGGCCGAAGGAAGTACCCTGCGGTGTGCTTGGTCGTGCGTGGCGCCGGCAGTTCCGGCACGGCGAAATCGATCCGGTCGCCCCGGCGAATTTCAAGGACGCGGCCATCCATCAGCGCGACCCGAAGGCCGGTCACGTGTGCGCGCGTGCCGCCATAGCGAAAGCTCCGCGAGCCGCTCGCGTTCGTTGCGATCGTTCCACCGATCGACGCCCACGTCTCCGTAGGATCCGGCGCGTAGAACTGCTTTGTGCGCGCCGCGGCCGCATGCACATCCTTCAGAATCGCACCCGCGCCCACACGCGCGCTACAGTCGCCGATTTCCAGAGTGCAGAATTTTTCGAGCGAAACGCTCCAAGCGCCGCGCGGAACACGGCCGCCAGTGACTCCGGTTCCCGCGCCCGCGATCGTAACCGGAATATGATTTTCCCGCGCTTCGGCGAGCACTGCCAGCAGCTCCGGTTCGTCACGCGGTGCCACGATGCGATCGGCATGCCCGGCGTAACCCGAAGCATCCGTAACTTCCATACTCAGATTTCGAGGATCACGGGCATGATCAGCGGGCGGCGCTGGGTATGCTTCGAGATGTAGCGCTTAACGTCCGCGCGAACCTTTTCTTTCATCACGCCCCAATCCATCCGCTCTTCATTCGAAGAACCCTCGAGCGTCTTCGCCACCACCTGCTTCGCGTTCTTCATCAACTCGGAAGCGTCGTCGGATGCGAAACCGCGCGCAACCACTTCAGGCGGCGCTTCCACTCTGCCGGTGAGTTTGTTGATCGCGATGATGATCAGTACGATTCCATCTTCGGCGAGATGACGCCGGTCACGGATCACCATGTCGCCCACCACCTCATCGACCACGCCGGAATCGATGCAGACGCGGCCCACAGTCACGCGGCCGTTCTTGCGCGCGCCGCGGCTATCGATCTCGAGCACGTCGCCAGTCTCGAGTACGAACGATTCCTCCAGACCGGATTCGCGCAGGTGCTCCGCCAGGCGGGCGTGCTTCGCGAGCTGGCGATATTCGCCATGCACCGGCATGAAATACTTCGGCCGCACCAGGTTCAGCACGAGCCGCAACTCTTCCACGCTGCCGTGCCCCGACACGTGGATGGGTGGATTCATGGTGCCGTATAACACGTCCGCGCCGCGGCGCGAGAGGTGGTCGATCATGCGGAAAATGTTTTTCTCGTTACCCGGAATAATGCGCGAACTGAGAACGACGGTGTCGCCGATCTCGACGGAGAGATGCTTATGGCTGTTGACCGCAACGCGGGAAAGCGCCGACATCGGCTCGCCCTGCGTGCCAGCGATCATGACTGTAACTTTGTTCGCGGGCGCGTTCATCACGTCCTGCGGACGGATGAGAACACCATCCGGGATGCTAAGCAGACCGAGGTTGTGCGCAATCTCGGTGACGTTCCCCATGCTGCGGCCTACGATTGCGACCTTGCGGCCAAACTCGTGTGACAGATCGATGATCTGCTGCAGCCGGTGTATCGATGAACTGAAAGACGAAATGAACAACCGGCGTTCAGCGCGGTTGAATACGTCCTCCATGCGCGGCCGCACGGCGCGTTCCGATTCCGAATAACCGGGGCGATCCGAGTTCGTCGAATCCGACATGAGGAGCAGCACGCCGCGCTGCCCGTAAGCCGCGAGCGTGTGCAGATCGAACAGCTCGTTATCGGTCGGAGTGGGATCGACTTTGAAATCTCCGGTGTGGATGATTACACCGAGCGGCGTCGTGATGGCCAGGGCGAGCGCGCTTACAATCGAGTGCGTGACGTGGATGAACTCGACCTGGAACGGACCGACGGTCACCTTCTGTTTGGGTTTGACAATCTTGAAATCGACATCCTCCTCGAACTCGTATTCGTCCATGCGGCGCTCGACGAGCGCCAGCGTGAAGGCCGTCCCGTAAACGGGGACGTTGAGTTCGGCGAGGAAGAACGCCACCGATCCAATGTGGTCTTCGTGCCCGTGCGTGAGGAAGAGCGCACGCACATGCTGGCGATTTTCGATCAGGTACGTGAGATCTGGGGTGACGAAGTCGACGCCCAGCAGCTCGGCCTCCGGAAACATCATTCCGGAATCGATCACAATGATGTCGTCGCCGTATCGCAGCGCCATCATGTTCATGCCGAACTCGCCCACGCCGCCGAGCGGAATTACCTGAATCTTGGTGTCTGTCATTTTTTCTCTTACCGGTACCCGGCCGCTTGCAATTCGAATAGTTCTGCGTACAAACCGCCGAGTTCCACTAACTGGCGATGGCTTCCCTGTTCCGTAATTTCGCCTCCGGAAAGCACGAGGATTCTGTCAGCCATGCGCACAGTGGAAAAACGATGCGAGATGAGTACGGACATCTTCCCTTTCGTGAGTTCGGCGAAGCGTAAAAACACTTCATACTCGGCGCGCGCATCGAGCGTAGCCGTCGGTTCATCCAGTATCAATAACTGTGCGTCGCGCATATAGGCGCGGGCCAGGGCGATTTTTTGCCATTCGCCGCCCGAGAGGTCGACACCGCCATCGAATCGGCGTCCCACGACCTGATCAAACCGGAGCGGAAGACGGGCGATCATTTCCGCCGCCTGGCTTTTCGCAGCGGCGCGTTCTATAAGCGATTGAGAACCCAGATCTTCAATCTTACCAAACCCAATGTTTTCTTTGACTAACAAATCGTAGCGCATGTAATCCTGAAAGATGACGCCTATCTCGCGCCGCAAATCTTCCACGTCGTACTCGCGCAGATCCACACCATCGAGCAGGATTCGGCCCTCACTCGGCTCGTAGAGGCGGGCAAGCAGTTTCACCAGCGTGGTCTTCCCCGCCCCATTCGCGCCGATCAGCGCAACCTTCTCTCCCGGCTCCAGGCGGAAGCTGATATTCTTCAACACCTGGCGCGGCGACCCGGCGTAAGAGAACGCGACGTTCTCGAACTCGAAACCCTGGCGGATTGGGCGCGGCGCCATCAGCGCCCCGGGTTTTGAGGCAATGGCCGGCTGCATCTCGAAGAATTCGAACAGGTCTTTCAGGAAGAGGGCCTGCTCGGAAACGTCGGTAAAGCCGGAGAGGATCTTCTCGATGTAGCCGCGTGAGCGGGAGAATGCGCCGGTGAGGAATGTCAGGGTGCCCAGCGTTAATGCGCCTGTGATGGCGCGCCCAATAATGACAATATACGCGCCGTAATAGCCGCCAGTGGAGATGAGGTTCAGCAGAGAGCCGAGGGTGGCGCGGCGGATGGCAACGGCTTTGTTTTCCACAAACACGCGTTCGGAAACGTCGCGGTAGCGGTCGGCCAGGTAATCGCCGAGTCCGAAAATCTTGATTTCTTTGGCGCTGCCGGTACTCGCGCCCAAAAAGCGCAGGTAATCGAGTTCCCGCCGCTGCGGGGTCCACTTGTAGAGCACCGAATAAGCGAGCGCAGTGAAATGCGTTTCGCCGAGGAA
>JAOAPQ010000441.1 GCA_025462965.1 Bryobacterales bacterium | reverse complement strand
ATTCGCGACTGAATCGTCGTTCCGAAGCGCTCCCAAGCGGATCGCGCGCGGCAGCTCGAAGAATTCGAGTTCAACCCGTTCGATGCACTGCACCTGGCCAGCACCGACTAGGGCGGCGCACAGATGCATTCCTTACAACTGATGACGGTTTATTGTGTCGCACCCGGCGAAGTCTCGGGCTGCAGCCTTGCGATTTATCTCGGAAATGTCAAAATGGTTCACAACGGCATTAAGTATGGTGACATGCAGCTCATCTGTGCCGCGTGCTCATTTCTGGGACGAGGGGTCGTGCCTGAGGATGTTAGATGTTCTTTGATATTTTCGTATCCGCCTTCCTTTTGGTAGCCGATCTGAGCCAGGCTAGAGTGATGCTGCGCGAGGGGCGGTTTGCGGAAGCTCTTCGCGAGATGGAAGCAGTGATGCGCAAGGCGCCCGCCAATCCAGAAATTCGGTATCAGGTCGGGGAACTGTTGCGTGAGCAGGCAGCCGATCGAGCGGCCCGCCTTGAGGAACTTGCGCCGGATTCGGCCGAGGCGCATGAACTGTTGGGACGGTCGCTCGAAGCGCGTGGCAACCTCGACGAGGCTCTCGCGGCTTACCAGGCCGCCATATCCAGGAACCCCCGCCTACCCGGAGTACACTTCCTGATTGGGAACATCCAATGGAAAAAGCGCGATATCGAAGCCGCAAAACCGGAGATGGAGGCGGAACTCCGTCTTAATCCCCGCCACGCACTTGCCAACCTACGGCTGGGGCAGATCTTGCTAACGATGGATCAACCAGCTCCCGCGGCCGATCACTTGCGCGAGGTCGTTGGGGTCGACGATTCGTCTATTGAGGCGCATCGAGCCCTGGGGAAAGCTTACCGTGCATTGGGCAAGACTGCGGACGCGCTACGGGAATTTCAAATTGTGGCCGCGCGCCGGCCGCAAGACGATTCAGTGCACTTTCAACTCGCGGGCGTGTACAGATCTCTCGGACAGGTCGAACGGGCTAAAGCGGAAATGCAGACGCATCGGCGGCTGCTTCAGGAGAAGGCCGAGGCCGCGAGGAAGATCTCCCCTTCAGGCGGTCGATAGCTTCTCGGACGCCCGGACGGTCGGGCCACTTTAGATTTAGCATCCGGTAAATTTCTAAGGCCGCTTCGTCAGCTCCCTCAAACTCGAGCGCTTGACCATGGACGAGCATCCCGGCGGGCGTGTCTGGATACTTCTCAGCCACCTCATTCAGCAGCGTCGCGCTAAACGCGGCGTAGTTCTCGGCAAGTATGCGGAGGATCTGCAGATTTTTCGGTTGCTCGCGCGACAAAGTCTCAAGGATCTTCAGTCCCGGAAAATACTGTTTCAGCGCCAGGTGAGTCACCCCCAGCCAGAAGCGAATCTCGAGATCGCCTGGCTTCAGCCGATCTGCGCTATTCAACTCCGTTAGCGCGCTGGCAAACTGATTCGTCCGATACAGATCCATTCCGAGGAACAAGCGGGCTGCCCATTGATTTGGCTGAAGCTTCAGGGAACTCCGAAAGGCGGGAATGGCCTCAGCGAATCTGTTTTGCAAATGGCACACCAAGCCAAGACGCTGGTACGTAGTCGCATCCGGATGGACAGCAAGCGCTTTCTCGTATTCGAGCTCGGCCGCCGCGAAGTCACCCGATGTCTCCGCTCTTCGGGCAGCAGCCAAGTGCGCATCGGGCTGCTGCCCGGCTAAAGAGGCTACGAAAACGAGGACTGCTATCCGGTTCAATACACCAGCTTAAGACCAAACTGAATCTGACGCGCGCGGTTCTGCGTGCTGCGCACCTGACCAAAATTCGGGTCACCCAACGTGCCATTCGGATTGCTGAAGTTCACGTTATTGAAGGCATTGAAGAATTCGCTCCGGAACTGTAACCGCATGCCTTCGCGAGGTAACGGAATGTTCTTGAACGCCCCTATATCGGTATTGAAGAAGTTCGGGCCGTGGAACGTATTTCGTCCCAAATTTCCAAACTGATAACGCGGAGCTGCCTGGAAAGCACCCTTGTCGAAGTACGCGCCCCCAGGTCCGAACGTTTGCTTGAAGTTACTCGGGAAGGGATCACCTACCAGATTGGGCCTTTGGAAGTTGCCTCGCGCTCCCACATTGGCATCATCGAAATTGATGCCGACGTTGTACACGCGCCCGGATTCCAACGTGCTAATGCCAGCAACTTCCCACCCGCCGACGAGATAGCGAAGGGCCTGATTCCAGTCATTGTGAGCCGGAACTACGTAGATGTAGCTGATATTGGCCACATGCCGTTGATCGAAACCCGAGTTTCCGAGATCGCACTTAATACATTGATTATTCTGCGGCGAGGATCCTCCGAACTCTGAGTTCAAATCGATCGAGTGGCTATAGGCGTAGGAGCCGAGCAAGCTAAAACCGCGCGCAAATCTCTTCTCGACCTTGGCCGTAAGCGCGTTGTACTTTGACGTCGCGATGTGCTTTAGTTCGCTGATCGACCCCGCTTGTGGGAAGGGGCGGCGTGGGTCGGGATCACCCGGCCCGGGCGCCGGATCATTTGTACTCAGGAAACTGCCAAGGTGCGTACCCTTGGAGCCTTGATAGTTCAACTGAACGAGCACATCCTCCGTAAGCTGCTGTTCAATGCCGATGTTCCAATTCTGCATGTAAGGAGTTTTTACGTCGCGAGACACCGTATGCTGATTTTGCGGTGTCACCAGCTTAGGGTCGAAGCTCTGGAACAGGCTTTCCGTCGGGGTGAGGACTTTACCGATGTTCAGGCCCGTAGCATTATCGGAGACGGAATAAGGCCAATTTCCTCGCGAATCGCTCCATTCCCACGAAAAGTTCGAGTTGTAGAAGATGCCGTAAGAGGAACGAATCGTCGTTTTGTTTGTTAGCCGGTACGCAAATCCAAAACGCGGGGCGAAGTTCGCGTATCGTGGATCCGCGACTTCCGGACGGACGTTCGCCGGCTGCCCGGTAACGGGATTCTTCGAGGCCCAAAAGAACTGTCCGGTGAGGGTGTCGAATCCGGCCAGCCGCCCACGAATGTGGTGCGGCCACTGATCATACTCCCAGCGAAGCCCCACATTTAAGACCAGCTTTGGGTTCACTTTAATATCATCTTGGATATAGACGTGGTGCAAGTTCTGCCGCAAATCCAGATCGGTCTGTCCGACGATGCGGTTTGCGGTAGAAGGCAACCCCAGCAAAAAACTCGCCAGTGCCTGGCCAGTGTTGCTCACGTTCTGCGGATCCGCAGTTGCCACATTGTCGTAATTGAATGTGCTAAAAACGGAGTCATGGAAAATACGCAGCCGCGTATAATCGTAGCCGAGCGTGAAGCTGTGACGGCCCACTACCTTGTTGAGGCTGAGCGAGCTCTGATAGGTAAAGTCGGGGCCGTTGACTAGATTTCCGAGCCCCGGCCCCGAATATCCCGAGACCGAGAAGTTGATAGGGTAATCGAAATTCCGGAAGTTTAAGGGAGTGTTTGTGAGCCCAGCGCCACGGTAAACATCGATAAAGTGCTCTCCCGGACCTTGGCCAAGATTTGCCCGGAGATAACCGAACCGGAAATTCAGGATGGTTGTCGGGTTGAAGAGGTGCGTATCGTTGAAAACTGCACCAACATACTTGTTGAAAGTCACTTGAGAGGCCTTCGGCAAGCTAGCTGGATCGTCTTGATTTAGCTCTGACCAGGAAAGTCGCCCGAACAGGTTGTTCTTTTCGGAGACTTTTTGATCGATGCGAACGTTCACTTGATCGTCGTTTCTCGCAGTCGGAATGGTGTTCAGGAAATTGCTCGTCGTCCCCGCAATGAGGTTAGTGGGGAACCAAAACTTCGCGTAAGCCGCGGAGTAGGGCTTGATCAAGTTCGGTGGAATGATATTTTGGGGGAAAGGATCGCGCACAACCTGGCCGTTGACTACCCGAGCTGAGTAGGGATTAAAAATCTGAGAGGCTTGCGCCCCCGTCAGTGTCCGGGAGAGATCGCCCGCGACCATGGCCGGAGTGGGGATCGTCTGGAACGAGCTATTGCCCTGCCTGATTCGATTCCCTTCATAATTGAAAAACCAGAAAGTACGATTCCTGCCGTTGTACAACTTCGGTATTGCAATCGGGCCGCCGACGGTAAACCCAAACTGGTTCTGGCGGTACGGCGGCTTTGTTTGCGCGAAGTAGAGACGGGAGTCGAATTTGTCGTTGCGCAGAAATTCATAGAGGGTTCCGTGAAAATTATTCGTCCCGGACTTAATCATTACGTTGATATTGGCGCCGGCCGCCGCTCCGTACTGCGCATTCGTATTGGTCTGAATCTTAAATTCCTGGATGGCATCAATTGACGGGTGGATCGCGGCGGTCTTGAAGAATGTTCCGTTGTTATACATACCGTCCAGTGAATAATAGGTGTTATCGCTTCGATCCCCGGCAACGGCGAACGTTTCACCCTGAATGGTCTCAGCTCCATTGCTGGTACCCCGAACGGCGCCGGGAGTGAGGCGTGTGAGGTTGTTGAAGTTTCTTCCGTTCAATGGTAGCTCGACCACTTGCGCGTTTTCGATCACAGTACCCACGTGGCTATCCTCGGTCTGGAGCAGCACGGCTTCGGCGCTGACCTGAACCTGGTCGGTCACCTGCCCGACCGTGAGGTGGAAATCCAGCGTGACGGAGGCGCCGACATCGAGCTTGATGTTACTCTGCACCTGCCTTTGGAAGCTGGGTGCGGTAACTTCGACCGAGTATGTTCCCGGAACCAATGAGCGCGCCGCAAACGTACCCTGGCTGTCGGTCTTCACCTCGCGGGTCACTCCCATTCCTGTATTCGTGACCTTTACATCGGCCCCCGGCACCAAAGCGCTTTGCGCATCAGTAACGGTGCCGACGATGGTTCCTAGCTCAGTAGCCTGGCCTGTCAGGCGAGACGGACAAAAGGTCATGGCTGCAACAGCCAAGGCACAGATGAGCGGCGTTGAAAGGTAGTTGTCACCACGGAGTAACATTATGCTGATCCTTCCCCGCAAAAATTTGAAGCTGGTCGGGAAGATATCACAGTGTGCTAGCGATAGCAAGGGGAAATACCTGAAAAAGTCGGGAATAACTGATAAAAACCGGGAAATACCTGAAAAGACCACCGCAAGGATGCAGCACCCCTAGCGTTGGGATTAGGATATAGACATTTCGCCATGGCTCCTCGATTCCTAGCCGCGTCGGTTTGCCTGATTTGCGCGGTTTCGGCCTGCCCCCAATCAGCCGATGAGATTTTTCGGAAGGGTACCGAACTGTTCGAACGACGGGATCTGGCGGCGGCCCGGCAGGAGTTTCTGCGGTTGACGAAAACGCCATCGTATGAGCCAAAATCGCGTTATTACCTGGGCCGCATCGCACTACTTGAATCAAAGCCGGCTGAAGCCATAGCGTGGCTGGAGCCGATAGCGCTGAACATCCCTTCTATCCTCGATGCCGACGCGCAATTGAGCAGAGCATACCTGGACGCGGGGCAAATCGAGAGGGCAAAGTTGATAACGGAGCGCGCACTTCGCCAGGCTCCGTGGCAGGGAAGTTTGCACTACAGGTTGGGACGTATTTATCAGCAGCTGGGTGATTCCGAAGGGGCGCGGAAAGAGTTCGCCGAGAGCGTACGCCTGAAGAGCGCTGATCGGGAATCCGTGGAACTCCTCCTGCAATGCTCCCAAAGTCTCACAAGCGGTGCGGCTCCGAAGGCCATGCGCATCCGTCAGGAGTTACTTGACAACCCATCGCTCGACCCCGATGTCCTGGTAGCTCTGGGTCTCACATTTACTGCCGTGGGACTGCAAGCGGAATCTCTCGAACCTTTTCGAGCGGCGGCAAAGCGTGATCCCAGCTTCTTTCAGGCGCAATACAATGCCGGCTTGGCGCTGCTGAAGTTGGGGCGGGCAGGTGAGGCAACGCCATACCTGGACGCGGCCCAGCGGCTCTCTCCGGAGCTGGCTGACGCCAATTCGGCGCTCGCGCTTGCTCACGTGTTGCAGGCACAGTATGCCAACGCCATACCGCCGCTCGAAAAGTGGCGCGCGCTTCAGCCCGCTAACACCCGTGCCCTCGATATGCTCGCTTTAGCGTATCTGCGCACGAATGCCGCCGGACGGGCGATTCCGATCTTGCGGGAGGCGGTGAAGTTCGCGCGCGGAGATCCAAAGCCTTACTTTTTATTGATTGAAGCGATGAACGCAGCGGAAGAACAAATTGCCGCGCTGGAAGTTGCGGAGGACGCGTTGAAGCTTTTTCCAGCGCTGCCTCAGGCACACCTGGCCAAAGCGCAGCAATTGGCGCGGCTAGGGCGATATCGGGATGCCGGACCACTGTTCGCGCGTACCATCGAGCTTGCGCCCGGCCAGATCGATGGCCTGCTCGGACTGGCAGAAGTGCAACAGAAGCGGGGCGACTACGCCGCCTCGCTCGGAACCTACGAGCGCGCCCTTACGATCGACCGTACCAATGTCACCGCGTCTCTGGGTACGGCGCGCAATATGGTACTTACAAGAGATATTTCTGGTGCCCGCGCGATCCTGGAAGCAGCGCTCGCGGCCCATCCGGATAATTCGCAGTTGCACTACGAGCTCGCACGCGTGTACGCGCGCCTGGGCGAAAAAGCACTGGCAGCGGAGCAGACGCGAATCTTGCAGGAGCTTCGGGCGAGCGAAAGCAAGACTCCATGATTCGTTTCATCTCGTTCAGTCTTCTGGTTCTTGCCAGCTTCATGCTGGCGGGGACATCCCGCGTAAAGTTTCAAGACGTGACGGAGAAAGCGGGACTGAAAGCGCTGATCGTTTCCGGCGGAGAGAAGAAAAATTTCGTACTGCAAGTGAACGGCAGCGGGGCTTGCTGGTTCGATTACAACAACGACGGCTACATGGATCTGTATCTGGTCAACGGCGCCACGCTCGCGGAATTGCAAGGAAAGAAGCCGGTTCAATCGCACCGCAACTACTTATTCCGGAACAACAGAAACGGCACTTTCACGGACGTCACCGAGGCGGCCCATGTGCCTGGGAGCGGATGGGGTTTCGGGTGCGTTGCGGCGGACTACGACAATGATGGCAACTCCGATCTGTTCATAACCAACTTTGGGACGAACCTCCTTTACCACAACAACGGCAACGGCACGTTTACGGACGTGACGCACCGCGCCGGTCTGGCCGGCGGTAACATCTGGCACGCGGGAGCGGCGTTCGGCGACTACGATGGGGACGGTTTCGTGGATCTGTACGTTTCGGGATATCTGGATTTTGACATTCACAATCCGGAGCTGAAGACCTGCGAGTATCGCGGCGTGAATGTGCACGCTTGCGGCCCCATGGGATATCGCGGAGCGCCGGATGCGCTATACCATAACAACGGCGATGGCACATTCACGGACGTCACCGTAAAGGCGGGAGTCGTCGATAAGAATCTCTATTTCGGATTCACCGTGATTTTCGATGACTTTGATGGGGACGGCAAGCCGGACATTTTCGTAGCCAACGACTCGAATCCGAATTATCTTTACCACAACAAGGGCGACGGCACTTTCGAGGAGATAGGTGTTCAGGCTGGCGTGGCGTTGAACGCTGACGGCAAAGAGATGTCAAGCATGGGCGTTGCGGTGGGCGATTACGACAACGACGGCCGCATGGATCTCTTCGTAACCACTTTCGCTAATGACAATTACGTGCTGTTCCACAATGAGGGCGGAGGTTTCTTCGCGGATCAGTCCTACCAGTCGGGCATTGCCGAAGCGACTATTCCCCACCTGGGTTGGGCGACGTTTTTTCTCGACTACGACAATGACGGGCACAAGGATTTATTCGCAGCCAACGGCCACGTTTTTCCGGAGGTGGACGGCAAGATCGCGGAAACCTACCGGCAGCCTCTCCAGCTATTCCGAAACGCCGGCAGGGGCAAATTCAGAGAGGTTTCCGGAGAGGTCGGTTTCTCTACGATGCCATGGAGATCGGCTCGGGGTGGCGCATACTGCGATTACGACAACGATGGCGATATCGACATCCTGGTATCGAACATCGACGATCGCCCTCAGCTTCTAGAAAACGTCGGAGGCAACCGGCAGCATTGGCTCGAGTTGAAGCTGATCGGCACGAAGAGCAACCGCGATGCAATCGGGGCACAGGTGGAAGTAGAAGCGGGCGGCTTGGTGCAATACGACCACGTGCGCGCAGGCGGCAGTTTCATATCGAGCAACGATCCAAGGCTGCACTTCGGCCTGGGGGAACGGTCCTCGGTGGATCGGATTGAAATCCGCTGGCCGAGCGGTACAGTTGAGCGCTTGCCCAGCGTCAATTCGAATCAGATTGTCGTGATAAAAGAGGGATTTGGGATTGTTGTCCCGCCCGGGGATGCGAAGCGACCTTGAACCGAAATTGGCTTGTATCAGGCCGCCTTTCGACAGCGAATCTGCCCGGTGAGGAGCAGCAGGAATTTGTTACCCAGCGAGTATCGATCACCACCGGCACAGCCGTGGTTGTCGGCAATCCCGAGATCGGTTTTGCAGCCTTTCTCGCGATTCCGCGCCTTGGGGCGGACCAACGAAGGCAAGAAAAGTTCGTCTTGAAGGCCATCCTGGGGTGTGCTCAAGCCATCAACGGATCGCTCTGCGTCAGTTTCACCTGTTAGTGATAGGATTTTTCACCTGTTAGTGATAGGATTTGTGGGCAGATGAGGGCCGTATTTGTTCTTATCACCTCAGGCCTGTTACCGTCGGCCGTGTTTGCGGCCGTCGATTTCCAGCGACAGGTGCGCCCCATTCTTTCCGAGAACTGTTTCCTTTGCCACGGCCCCGATCAGGGCACCCGAATGGCGGACCTCCGGCTCGATACGCGTGAAGGCACTTATGCCGCCCGCAAAGACGGCGTCACAATTGTTCCAGGAAAGCCTGACGAGAGTCTACTCATCAAACGTGTTTTCGCAGAGACGCCCGCGATGCGCATGCCCCCGCTGTCGGCGCGCAGAACGCTGACTCCGAAGCAGAAAGACATTCTAAAATCATGGATCGAAGAGGGCGCCCAATGGAAGGAGCACTGGGCTTTTGTCAACCCGGTTAGGCCGGTGCTGCCCCCCGTCAAAGACGCGAGCAGAATTCGGAATCCAATTGATCGGTTTGTTCTGGCCAAGCTGGATGCTAACGGCGCGCAACTCGCGCCCGAAGCGGATCGGAACACGCTCATCCGGCGGGTCACACTTGACTTGACGGGCCTGCCACCCACACCTGCTGAGGTGGACGCATTTCTGAAAGACAGATCCCCGAACGCGTACGAAAGGGTTGTAGACCGGCTGTTGGCGTCGCTTCGTTACGGGGAACATCGTGCCCGTTACTGGTTAGACGCAGCCCGATATGCCGACACTCAGGGATTGCATATCGACAATTACCGTGAGATGTGGCCCTATCGCGATTGGGTGATCGATGCGTTTAACCGTAACATGTCTTTCGACCGATTCACCGTCGAGCAACTTGCCGGTGATCTGCTTCCGAACGCCACGCTTGATCAGAAAGTTGGATCAGGCTTTCAGCGCTGTAATGTGACCACGAATGAAGGCGGCTCGATTCCGGAAGAAGTGGCCGCAATGTACGCGAAAGACCGTGCTGATACCACCGGCACGGTATGGATGGGGCTCACGGTCGGATGCGCGACCTGTCACGATCACAAGTTTGACCCCATTTCCCAGAAGGATTTCTACGCGTTGACTGCCTTTTATCGCAACACAACGCAGAACCCGCTTGATGGCAACATTCCCGATACACCGCCGACCGTCATTGTTCCCCCGGCCAAGGACCGGAGCCGCTGGGAAGAGTTGAATCGGGAACGGGCAAGATTACAGCAAACATTGGCAACGGCGGAAGCGAACGCGAAGACCGGTTCCGTTACGCAGCCTTGGGAGCAATCGTGGGTCGTACTGAATCTGTCGCCGGAGAAGCTTTCGCTTCCCGATGGAGTTACCATCGGCGATGGCGTTGCCGGTTCCGATCGAGCTCTTCATTTTGGTGCGGATGCATTCGTCACACTACCCAATGTTTCAGCCATCGATACGGACAAACCCTTCACGATCGCCACGTGGGCTTATTTACCGAAGGCAAAACCCCGTTACGTAATCGCCAGCCAGTACGAGCCTGAGCCGCTCGAGACACCAAAGGACGATCGCGACCGGCGGCGGGGATGGATAATCGATTTCGGCGGCCAGGGTCCATCCATCAAACTGGCCGGGACAGACGGCAAGTACCTCAGCGCGAAGCCGGACCTCGATTACGAGCTCAAGCCTGAGACGTGGTACCACCTTGTTTTCACTTACGATGGCAGCCGCGACCGGAATGGGCTCAGCCTGTATGTAAACGGCAAGTCTGTGCCGGCTTCCGGCACAGGTGAAGATAACGATCCGCTTGAGACGTCGATTCGTTCTGATGCTCCATTGAAGCTCGGCAACGATAAGAAGCGTTTCTTTTCAGGCGGAGCCATTGCTGAATTTCGAACCTTCCGCAAAAGAGCCGATGAGCAGGAGGCGGAGCTCTTGGCCCTGTGGAATACGGTGGCGATTGCAGGTAGTAAGGATCCGTCTCAGTTGTCGGACGCGGAGCGCCACGCTTTGGCGAATTACCACATTCTGCAGAGCGATCCGGCAGCGGCGGAACTGCGAAAGATCAACGCCGAACGAAACGTGATTGCCAGGCGTAGCGCAGTTACTTTCGTGATGCAGGAGCGCACCGGCAGCCAGCCGGTCGCGCATATCTTGAACCGGGGCCAGTACGATCAGCTCAAAGAAGAGGTTCGCGCGGATGTGCCCGCTGTCCTGCCACCCATGCGGTCATCATTCCCGCGCAACCGGCTCGGTTTGGCGGAGTGGCTTGTAGATCCTTCGAATCCGCTTACAGCCCGGGTGACAGTCAATCGCTTCTGGCAGGAAGTCTTCGGAACCGGTCTTGTAAGAACGGCGGAAGATTTTGGATCGCAGGGCGAACCGCCATCCCATCCCGAACTGCTGGATTGGCTGGTGGTTGAATTCCGTGAGTCCGGCTGGGACGTGAAGAAGCTGTTCCGGCTGATCGTAACTTCGGCGGCCTACCGCCAGTCGGCTACGGCGACGGAGGAGAAGCTGCAACGCGATCCTGATAATCGTCTGATCTCCCGCGGGCCGCGTTTGCGAATGGACGCCGAGGCGGTCCGCGACTACGCGCTTGCAGCCGGCGGTTTGCTGACGGCTACCATCGGAGGACCAAGCGTCAAACCGTACCAGCCAGCGAATGTATGGGAAACCATCGCGATGGACAACAGCAATACCAGGTTTTATCACCCCGATACTGGCGCGAAGCTCTATCGCCGCAGTATGTACACTTTCTGGAAGCGTAGCGCTCCACCCGCGTCTATGGATATTTTCAATGCGCCGTCGCGCGAGGTGTGCACTGTCCGCCGGGAGCGCACGAATACGCCGTTACAAGCGCTGGTGACTATGAATGATCCGCAGTTCGTAGAAGCAGCTCGCGCGTTGGCGCAAAATGCTTTGATAGCTGCTCACGGAAACGCGAATCGAGGGTTCGACTATATGGCCATCCGGCTTCTGGCACGGAGGCTCGATGCCAGGGAGCGCGACGTCGTTACCCGGTCGTATCACGATTACCTGTCGTATTACGATTCCAATCGCCAGGATGCGGCGAAGCTATTGAGCGTTGGAGAGTCGAAGGCAGATTCAAGGCTCTCCAAACCCGAGTTTGCAGCCATGACAATGGTGGCGAACCAATTATTCAATCTCGATGAAGTACTGGTGAAGTGAGCTATGCACCCCTTTGGGAACGCTGTATTGACGGAAACGCGGAGGCAGTTTTTTGGCCGTGGAGCCCGAGGCTTGGGTTCAATCGCGCTTGCCTCCCTGCTGGCGGAGAATTTGGGTGCGAGCACGCTACCCGCAATCGGGGGACTACCTGGTCTGCCGCATTTTCCTCCCAAAGCCAAGCGGGCTATCTATCTTCACATGCTCGGGGCGCCACCGCAGATGGAAACGTTCGACTATAAGCCGGGGATGAAGGAGTGGTTCGATAAAGATCTGCCGGAGTCCATTCGCAAGGGCCAGCGCCTGACCACGATGACTTCTGGCCAGACACGGTTTCCCATAGCTCCATCGATTTTCAAATTCGCGCAGCACGGGAAGAGCGGTGCTTGGGTATCGGAGCTGCTGCCGTACACGGCGAGGATGGTCGATGACATCGCCATCGTCCGCTCCGTGCACACCGAAGCGATCAACCATGAGCCTGCGATCACCTATCTTCAGACCGGCTTTATGATCGCGGGCAAGCCTTGTATCGGCTCCTGGATCGCTTACGGATTAGGAAGTATGGACCGCGATCTCCCTACGTTCGTGGTCCTGAACGCGAGCCACTCTCACCCCAAGGCGAATGTGCAGGCGATTTCCGCGCGCCTATGGAGTTCCGGATTCCTCTCGGGACAATACTCTGGAGTTGCACTCCGATCCGGGGGCGATCCGGTTCTTTATATCAATAATCCGGACGGCGTGCCTACGAAAATACGCCGCCGCATGTTGGACGCGTTAAGCGAGTTGAACCACATCCAAAACGAAAAGATTGCCGACCCTGAGACGCGCGTGCGCATCGAGCAATACGAGATGGCGTTCCGAATGCAGGCTTCTGTTCCCGATCTTACGAACCTATCGAAGGAGCCGGAAAGCACATTCAAGCTGTACGGTGAGGATGCAAAGAAGGGAGGCACGTTTGCCAACAACTGCCTGATGGCCAGGAGGTTAATTGAGCGCGACGTGCGTTTCGTTCAGGTTTATCACCGGGGATGGGATGTGCATTCGACGCTCCCGGAAGTGTTGCCAAGCCAGTGCCGAGACGTGGACCAAGGGGCTTGGGCTCTCGTGCAGGACCTGAAGTCTCGCGGGCTCTTGGAAGATACGCTTGTGATGTGGGGAGGAGAGTTCGGGCGTACTATTTACTCGCAAGGCAATCTCACTCTGAACGATTATGGCCGCGACCACCATCCGCGGTGCTTCTCTATCTGGATGGCCGGCGGGGGGATCAAGGGCGGAGTCGTACACGGCGAGACCGACGAATTCTCGTACAACATCGTCAAGGACCCGGTGCACGTGCGGGATTTCCAGGCGACAATCCTGAACCGTTTCGGGATCGATCACGAGAGATTCACGTACAAATACCAGGGTCTTGATCAAAAGTTGACTG
>JAOAPQ010000434.1 GCA_025462965.1 Bryobacterales bacterium | reverse complement strand
GTCGCACCCGCGATGTGAAAGGACCACCTCGGCTTGGCAGTTTCGAATCTGCCGGATGATCTCGCCGCGTGTTTCACCGTCAGGCTGTAGGGCCCCGTCCGGAGCGTTCAGAACCTGAGCTTCCGCGATCCCCAGGCGTTGCGCCGCCTGCTCGGTTTCCCGCCGGCGAATCTCGACAAGCGGCGGCCCGAACTTCTCATGCTGACGGGCGATGGCAAGTTTCGCGGCGGTACCGCCAAACTTAAGCTCACAATCGTCAGGATGCGCGCCGATGCAAATGATTCTCAAAGTCGTTCCCCTGTGAAGCCATAGTGCGCCCGGCGCACAATAGCGTCCAGTTTCGAACGGTTGTGAAATTGTTAGGAATGCGTTCGTTACCGGTCGAACGTTATGCGGGTGAATGACTTAGGGACGGGGCGTCTGCCGCGGAAGAGGTTCTTCAATCTTTATGTATTGGTCCGTTTTCAAGTCGGCGAGCGTCTGTTTCGCTCCGCGGGGCCACCGGATCTCAACCGACGTGACCTGTTTTTCGGCGCCCAGTCCAAAGTGAACGCGTTTATCGCTCGATGACATGAACCCGACGCTCACCGACACATGGTTGTAGAGCGTCCGGCCCGATTCCGTCATAACCTTGACCTTCGCTCCGATCGCGTCGCGATTGCTGTACCTTCCCACCAGCTCGAGCGCCAGCCAGTGATTGCCGCTGTCGGCCGAATTCATCAGAATGCGCGGCCGCTCGTTGAGCGACGTCACGACGATGTCTTCGAATCCGTCGTTATTCAAGTCGCCGATCGCCGACCCACGTTGAAATCCGGTGCGCAGAAATCCTTCACCCATCTCTTCGGAAACATCCTGGAACTGTTTGCCGCCGAGGTTCTGAAACATTGTGTCGTGTTGCCGCGCGTTGGGTTTATTGTCGTCTACATCGCCGTTAGCGCTGTACAGATCCTTCCAGCCATCGTTGTCATAGTCGATGAAAGCGGCGCTCCAGCCGGAAAACGGCCTGCTCAGGCGCGCCAGCCTGGTCTGCTGGGAGACGTAACGGAACGAATCACCTTGATTCCGGAACAGCGCGAAGAATTGACCCATCAAATCGTTGTAGAAAATGTCGACCTTCCCATCGTTGTCGTAGTCCTTCGCGTCGCTCCCCATGGACGAAACCGCGTTCGAGGTGTCGTTATACGCGACACCCATGGGCAGCCCTTGTTCCTCAAATATGCCATCGCCCTTATTGAGGAAGAGCCTATTCGGCTCCGTATCGTTCGCGATGAATACATCCTGATATCCGTCGTCGTTGAAATCCGCAATGGAGATCCCCATGCCTTTCCCCGTGGCACGGCCAAATCCGGATTTCTCCGTCACGTCCTCAAACCTGCCGTGACCCAGGTTATGGTAGAGACGCGCGGGCACAGCGTCATAGAACAACCGGGGATCGCAATAGTACTCGAGGCCCGCCGCCGCGCACCGCTTGTCCGTCTGAGGGCTCCAGGTCGTATAGTTGGCGACCACCAGATCGAGAAGTCCGTCGTTGTCGTAGTCGAACCAGGCGGCGCCGATGCTCATTGTGTCCGGGGGCTTCGTCAGACCGGATCGTGCCGTGATGTCACTGAAAGTGCCGTTGCCGTTGTTTCGATACAGCGCGTTTCGTCCGGCGCTGCAAATGAATAGATCTTCGTGACCATCGTTATCGAAATCTCCGGCAGCCACGCCAAAGTTGTAGTCGAGCTCTTCGCCGGCCAGACCGGCTGTGCCGGCCACATCCTCGAATTCGCCGCCGCCTTTATTCCGCAACAGGCAGTTATGAAATCGTGCCCCGGTCTTCTTCAGCTCAGGCAGTTTCGCGCCGTTGGTGAAAAAGATGTCCATGCGGCCATCGTTATCGAAATCGAACATGGCGACTCCGCCGCACATCGGTTGCGCGAAGTACTTTCGCGGCGAAAGATCATTATTCGTGACGTAGGAAAACCTGGAATGCGGAGCGACATCCGTGAAGTGCGGGTGCTTCTGCTGGGCGAAAGCCGCGCCTAGCAGCAGAGCCGCCGCCAGCAGTCGCCTCACCGCTGCTTCGCTGGATCTGCAGCCGCCGCAGGCTCGCCGGAAACCGTCTTTCGCAAGGTTTTGATGTTCTGGTTGATTTTTTCCGACGTGCTCTTTTGCAAAGCGTACTCGCGTTCCGCGTCGGCCTTTCGCCCCGACCGTAGGTAAACCGTCGCGAGGGAGAGGTGGAAGGCGGGATCATCCGGCTTTAAAATGACTGCTTGCTCAAGCGGCGCCACAGCGTCGGCGGTCCTCCCGGAATCGAGCAATGCACCGCCCAGTCTGCCATATGCTTCCGCGAAGCCAGGGTAAATGATTGTGGCGCGCTTGTAGTGCTCGATCGCTTGCGACAAATTATTCTCCTGAAGTTCCAACTCGCCCAAATAGAACTCCGCGCTCGCGTTCTGCGGGTTCAATTTGATTTCCTCCTGAAACTCCTTCTTCGCCTCTTCGGGAGCGTCGGCCATCGACGACTGCGACATCAGCAGCCCGCCGATCCGATAATGTATCCCCTGTTTGTCTGGTACCTGCCGCAACAGGATCCGGTACTCCGCGATCGCTCTCGCCACGTCACGCCGCTTCTCGAAACTCTCGGCATTCAGTTGAATCACCAGCGGTGATTCCGGCGACGAACTCATCAATTCGTGAGCATTGCGTTGGCTGAGGTCCGAGAACACATGAACCGCAAGAAACAGGATTTCAGGGTCACGTGGATACTGCTGTTGCAGCCAGGCAAGGAAGCTCATCACGTCGTTCTGCTGGTTGAGCAGCATCGAACAGCGGATCCCGGCTGTGCTGACCGTGCGTTTTTCCGCGGTCTTAATGTGCTCGTCACGCATTGCCTGATCGAGCAACAGTATCGCTTCCGTGCAGCGGCCGCTGATCGCAAGGTCGACGCCTCTTTGCGCCGGAGAGTCCTGCCCGGCGGCTGCAAAGCTAAATCCGCCGACCATGCCCACCAGACACATCCGCCACATATAGGAATAGCAATTAGACCACAAGGGTGCCGCGGACTCGTGCTGGGCATGTGGTTCATAACTGTTATGAGGACGTTCGTAACAGCCATCGAACGAATCTGTTTTCAATGTGTTGGCGTAGTTTCGAACGTGTTAAGATTGACCAAATCGCAAATGGAAAGGTTCGCAGCGTCAGCCGAATTCCCGGGAGGTAATATCGATGGAAGTATCCGCGACGATGCGCATGGCGGTCAGATTCCCCCGGAGTTGGTGCGCGAAGAACTTGACCGAGTTTTGCATTCAGAAGAGTTCCGGGCAAGCAAGCGAAGCCAGGAGTTTCTTGCATTTGTAGTCGAGCACACGCTGAAAGGGTCGACGGACGTCCTTAAGGAGCGTACGATTGGCGTCGACGTATTCCATCGATCGCCTGGTTACGACCCTGGGGAGGACGCGACTGTTCGCGTGAAGGCCGGCGAGGTGCGCAAGCGGCTGGGTCTTTACTATGCCACCGGAGGCGTTCGGAATTCCATCCGGATTGAGTTACCTTTGGGTACCTATGTGCCGGCCTTCAGGCGGGCAAAGCCGGATGTGGGGATACCTGAAGTCTCCCCCACGGCGCCCGCCGTGCACGCTGCCGTGACGCAACCCGTGTTGGGGCAGAAGACACTATGGCGATATCGTTGGCTCGCGCTTCCAGGTCTTGCGGTTGGGCTCATCGCCGCATCGTTCGTTTGGATGTACGGAGGCCATAACCCGACGGTTCTGGAGCAGTTTTGGGCACCTGTTTTCAAAGACAACACGCCCATTTCGCTGTGTGTAGCCTACGTTCCTGTATATGGCCTGGACCGGGAGGGGACTGCGGCAGCGCCGGTGCAAGCGGATGAGTTCGTCCAATTAAAAGATCAGTTCGTCGGCGGCGGCGATCTGATGGCTTCCATGCGGCTGTCCGCGATGTTCACCCGGCAACAGCGCCCATATTTCCTCAAGGTGGGCAACGATGTATCGTTTCACGACCTCCGCACTGGCCCCGCTATCCTGATTGGGTACTCTTATACGCGCTGGAAAGAGATTAGCAGTCAGATGCGTTATTTCATTGATGGTGCGCGCCGCCCCGTTGGCATCACCGACAATGGCCTACCGACAAAATGGACTTTGCCTGATCTGCCGCGCGACCGTAAGACAGATAGGGATTACGCGATCGTCTCCCGTGTTTTCCATTCCGATACTCACGCAATGCTCGTGGAACTCGCGGGCGTTACATCCTATGGAACAGATGCAGCTGCCGATCTGGTTACGAACGCGGATTTGTTGGCGGAAGCGTTGCATGACGGGCCGCCGGGATGGCAGAAGAGGAACCTGCAACTGGTGCTCTCCGTGAAGGTCATCGGCGGCGCAGCCGCATCGCCGAAAGTTGTGGGTTCTTATTTCTGGTAGATATCCCTACGCTAAGAACCCACTACTCCTCGTTTATGTTGAAAACATGGCAAATTGTTCATCCTGCATCGCGCGGATACCCGTGTAGTCAAAGAATCAACCCGCCCGTGAGAAGTATCGAAGTAAACCGCCGAGGCGTTCGCGGCAGCAAACGCTTCGGCGAGTCGTTGTCCTCGCTGGAGAAGGGAATAGTAGGAGGTTCCTCTTGTCTTGATGGTTCCGCTCGGAATGAAAGTGGGCGATGAACTCGTGCAAAGCTCGGCGGAGCGAAGATTCGCCGAACCGGATCAGCTTGGAAAGGGATTCGTCCTTGACGGTACGCACCCAACTCTCGGCGAATGCGCTCAGTTCGGGCTCCGCGGAGGGAGAGTCAGATAATGGGCGCCGCCGCACAGCAACAGATCGTCGAAGGCGGCGCAGAACTTTGCATCGCGATGGTGGAGCACGGTAGCGGTGGGGACGCAGGCAGCCGGATGTCTCGTCGATGCGGGGCCGACCGGGATATGAGCGGCTCTTGGACCCATCGAGCTTGCGGGCAAATCAGCCCGCCGGTACCAACCGAGAATGGTATCTGGGCTCGGCTACACAGGCCACTTCAGCAAGGTACTTACGGCCGATCGCTTGCCAATCTCGGCCAGAGTGGACTACTCGAGGTCAGAGAGCCGGAGCCGCGCTGGAAGGTACGAACGCAGTATTCGATTCTTTGCGGCCGGGTATTTGCACTGTAGAAGCACGCGATGGTTCACCAGCGCTGTTGTGTACGCCAAGAGCCGCACCCCCTTGTCGTCCTGCATAATGAACGAACATGTACCGCCTGATGGCGCAACGGTCACGAACGGCGAGTGTGGCAACTGCGTTTTAGTCTCAATGGGGGGGGTCACCCCAGTGGTGTGTACCTATTCCTGTGCCCAAAGCCATGCGAAACGACGCGAAATCACTCCACTTAAAGCGCCCTATCTGTCATTGCAGGACAATAGAAGTTGCTCCATTCTGAGGATTGTGGTTCCGGATGTCGTGAGTTCAATCCCCACTAACCACCCCAAAATTGATAACTGTCGAGACTGTTTCCTCCCTGTAATCCGAGTATTGCGCCTATCGTGTGCCTAGTGGCGGCAAAGCGCAACGGTAGTGCCGGCTCAGGCCGTCTCAAATCCCCCCGCCGGATCTCTGTCGCCGGCTGCAGTTTTGATTTAGCATCGCGCTCCCGCACTCTGTGGCTTTCGACGTAGTGTCACGTTCTTGTGCTTGCCTATCTCGGCGGTCGCACTGATCCGAGTCCAAAGAACACGAACCAGACAGCCTCCATTGAGTTTGGCCTCAGCGGCCCGACAGGCAAGTTTTTACTCGGCCGGTCGCCTTCCCGAGCGTTTATTGCACTTTACCGTCCCTAACACAGTGATATATATGGGCTCCTGTATTGGCAGAGCGATTGCTCGCAATTGGACTGTTTCGCGCCAGTAGCGGCGCCGGTATCTGAGCGCTCGCGCATCACTCTTTCTCTTTGGTCGAATCGCCGTTCCTGGAGAAGTTAACGTCCGGGACCAGTCATGGACCCGGGGAGTCACGAAAAAGTTTAAATAGTGGTCACTGTAGATTGCGTTTTCCTTCTTGCGTTTTCCTTCTAGTTGAATTAGATTATTTAAAGATCTTAATGTCCGATGTACGGAGTCATCAACAATGCCAACCAATCCGTTATTACTCTTCATACAGCTATTTTTTAAGAGTTGCCAGCCTAGCGAAGCCGTAAGCCAATCAAGCGATAGGTTGGGACAATCTCATTTTGCCTCCCTTGGCATTGCTGCCTCTTTTCCCCGGTCTTTGTCGCTCAGCCGAGCAGATTCATTCAGGTTATGCGATCGAGGTTACACGGTGATGAGAGGGCATCCCAGCCTCAGAAGCTTTCCGAGGCGTCACCATAGAATAGATACAAGGACTCTAGTCTAGGGTTGTTCGCAGGCGGACCCGCTTCCCGCAATCAGGGGATCATCCGCGGGAGCGCAAGCGCGATTTCACTCTAGATATACCCATCCGAAAGCACTGAAGATACCTAAGGAGTCAGCGGTTAGGGCTGCGCCCCATCCACTACTGGCTTAAAACGAAGTGGGCCGCAGGCCGCGAATCGACTTGGCGTAACGGCGCGTGCGCATTTTCGGTGGTCGCGACCCCGCTTCAAGTTTTCCGTAGGCAGCACTCCGCGCCGCCGTCATCGGTTCTGGCGGCAGGCCGGCGAACCTTTGCGCTCACAGGCCAGCGTGTGCCGAAGTTGAATTACGCAGCTCGCAATAGAAATAGCCGATTTACCACAAAAGAAATACATCATAATGAATATAAATTTCGATAACTTTTTCTCGACGCGTTTTTGCGCCTCCGGGGGAGCGTGTACCCGGACCTTGCGCTGGATTCGGCTTCTTGTGCCGCTCGCCATCTCCTTCGTGGCTGTCCATCAGGCGTCAGCAGATGACACAGCTGCAGTGCAGGCTGCGATTAATAACTGCCCCAACGGCGGAACAGTGACTTTCCCGGCGGGGACGTACAATATCGGCTCAACCTTGACCCTGAAAGCGAACTGTACGTACCAGGGTCAAGGAAACCCGGTTTTCCTGGGCTACCAGGGCAACGGCTCCGGGGGGTATGTGATCGCCCAAATTCACCAACAGATCCAAAATATCGTTATCACGGGCATTACCTTCGACGGAGGCGGATTGTTCTTCGACGCGAATGACCAAAAGGGAGGCAATGTCACTATCACGAACAGCACCTTCCGGCATATTCAGAATACGAATGGCTGGAACGATGTGGCGCATATGGGGATCTATTTGGTTGGATGGGGGTTTGGGCACGTGACCATCACAAACAACGTGTTCCAGGATATTACGTATGGGAACAATAATTATAATACTGATTGGATAGCTGCGATAAACGGAGATTGGGTGTCTAGCGCGCTTTCTGTCGAGATGGCCGACAGCTATGACATAAACGACAACACTTTCCGGAACATGGGATCGAACGCGATTAAGATGCCTCCAAATTCCAGCCTCACCCCCCACCCCGGACCCTACAACATTTTGCGCAATAACTTCTATCAGATTCATCGCATGGCCATTGAGAATCAGGAAGGATACAGCGGGTTTTGCGTAAACAGCCTTAAGGTCGATAACAACGTGCTGCATTCCTTCGTTTCGCCATATTGGGACACGATGGGAATTTCGGTCATGCCCTGGTGTGCGGTTAATTCGGAGGTCAGTCAGAACCAAATTTACTTGAGTCCCATTGGTCCTGCGGTTCCCGAAAACCACGGCAGCGGGGACTACAACTACGCGATAGGAATTGAGATGGGCCTCAACCGGGCGGATGGAAACATCATACAATCGATGGTGGGAGACCCTGGTCCAGCCTGGTTCATGTCGATTGCCATCTCTGGAGCGGTGATCTCAAACAACGCGATCTGCGGTCCGACCAAGAACTCGCCTTGGTACGGCTACGACTCGGGCGGCGGTGCGAAGCAGCCTGCCACCTTTACCAACAACACGTACACGGCCACTTGCGCGTCGAGCACAGGCCCGTCGATTACGACTGCTTCTGCATTGCCGGCCGGCGTAGTGGGTACTGCCTATTCTCAAGTGTTCGCGGGATCAGGCGGCACGACACCTTACACGTGGTATCAGACAGGCGGCTCTTTGCCACCCGGGTTAGCACTGAGCCCTGCGGGAGCGTTATCGGGCACTCCGACGGCGGCGGGAACGTGGAATTTTACTGTCAAGCTTACGGACTCCAGCTCGCAAACAGTCACTGGTGCATTTAGTTTGACTGTGCCTACAGCAGCGGCCGCGCCGTTAACTATCGGTACTACGTCGCCCTTGCCGGGCGGGTCAATGACTGTTCCCTATTCGGACAGCCTGACGGCGGCTGGTGGCACCGCTCCCTACGCATGGGCCGTGAGCAGCGGCACATTGCCGCCGGGACTATCGCTTTCCGCGGCCGGCGTGATCAGCGGGACGCCTACGGCGGCTGGGACATTCAGTTTCGTCCTCCGAGCGACAGATCACGTTGCGGCCACCGCAACCAAGACCATCAATATTACGGTCAGCGTTCCGAGCGGCGGCGGGGTGATAAGTGACGAATTCAACACAACGCCGATCAACAGCTCGTTGTGGGCGCTGGTTGCACCTGCCGGTGGAAGCCAATCCACCACAGGAACAGCGGTGCAGTTGGTGGCACCGGGAGGCTCCACTCATGATCCCAACGATTCGACCACGAACAACGCCGTACGGCTTGAGCAGAGCATCAGCAATGTCGATTTCAACGTGGTTGCAAAATTCAATTCCTTGCCGTCAGTGGCCGCGAACTCTTATAACGGAGAAGGCATCATGGTTTCCAGTGACGCCTCCAACTTCTTGCGTTTTGAAGTGTACTCAAATCAGACCTCGGGCTACCAGATTTATGCTTCATCAACGGCGGCGAGTGTTCAGGGGAATCCGTTTATCAACGCAGCTCTTCCGGTTACCGCCGGGTCGTTTTATCTTCGTGTCGGCAGAGCCGGGAACGTGTGGACCGAGAGCTGGTCAACAGACGGGGTTAACTACACGACCTCGGGCACATTCACGCAAGCCATCTCCACAGCTAAGACCGGACCCTACGTGACGAACTACGCTACAACGGCGGCGGCAACGCCATCGAATGTGGCGACGGTAGATTTCTTTCGACGTCTTCCCTAATAGCAGGTTCGGTCGCCGACAGTCAGTGATCTTCCGTCTTTAGGGGATGGGCATGACGCAAGGGGGACAGCGGTTGAGTCCCCTTTCGTCACGCAGTGCTGGGGAGAACGAAGCGTCCAATCCTATTGGATCGCAGGAGACAGACAAGTCGGAGAATACTGAGTCAGTCCGATAGTGGGCAATTGCAGGCGGTGGTTGCTGTTGTTTATACCGTAGAAGAGCCCCCCGCCTGTGGTCGTCACACTCGGCCCGCAGATTTTGTTGCCGCGCAGTTCTCCATGGTCCACCATCACCGAAATGTGGTACGCCGGTCCGGTGGCTCCGTTTACAGACTTGATAACATTGTTGTTCACCCGATTCACACCCATTTCAATCGCATAGGCAAAGTTGTACCGTTTGTTAATCGGTGATTGCCCGTCTGGTACGAGGAGAATCGTGTTTTCGTTCGACTCTGTGTTGACTCCGCACCATAAGGGGATAGAGAGCCCCATCGAGCTGTAATAGGGAGCGATGAAAGAACCTACGTAATTATTGTTGACGGTCAGGTTGTTAACGCAGTACAAAGAAGATCCATTGCTATGTCCATCCTGGTCCTCAATGGCAATACGATGAATCTGATAGAAAGTATTCCGGTCGATATGGTATGGACCAAAATGCCGATAATCACGCAAGTTCTGCACCTGCTTTATGGCATCCATGCCTATGATCTCGAACCGGTTGTCAGTTATGTTGTAGTCAGTCGCGGCAAACACCTGCAGAGCTCCCGGACTCCACTCGTTCCCACACATGGGATCCTGGCTGCATAGCGTAGAGTTGAAATCGGCAGTACCGTAGGTGATGTTGTTTCCATAAGTGATGCTGTAGAAGCTGTTACGGGTAATGTCGAGGCCGCTGAAGATGTTAGCGCCGTTGAATAGCAGGCCAAGGTGTCCCGGGCCATATCCCAATGGGCCGGTATTATTTATGTTTTGAAAGACACAGAGGTTTACCGTCACGCGCGAAGCATTGGTATCATCGGCCGTAAACACCAAACCTCCGCCGTCAAAGATAATGTTGTGGAAGGCAATGTTTTGGATCCCCGAGGTAATCTGCAGGATGGGGTAGCCGCCTGCGCCTCTTCCGCCCCGGTACCCGTAGAGTACGGGCTTCGGTTGACTTTGTGATGCTCGACCCTCATAGGTGCAGTCCGGCTTGATCACCAGAGGCGAGGAGATATAGTAGCTTCCCTGGAACACAACCGTTCCTTTCGGAGGACACGCGTTGATCTTTCCCTGAACGGCGGTCGTATCGTCTGGAGCATTTCGGGCCTGAAGGTGAATAAGGGCTTGATCCTCCCGAACCGGATAGCCCGAAACTCTGCATTTTATTTTGATCTCAAAAGTGCCCCCGACCCGCAGCGGACCCGAAGTCAAGCTGAGTACTGTGGTTCCTGTACCCGTGACGCCTGCGGGCAGGAAAGACGAGAGAACTCCGGGCGGAATTCCGTCAGCATCGCAGATCGAGGTTCCCACAAACCCGTTTCGCCCTGTTTGATTTAGCACGACCCCGAGCGAGCTCTTTGCGTAAAGATCGTAGAACTCCTGCTTATTCGCGATTCCGATCGTGTAATCCGGTCCGTTACGTGCGAAGAACCGCGCCGAACTCGCATGTTTGTCGATTTGCCCCAGACTTGCAGTAAGCACAGGGAGAATGGTCACCTGAAGGAACAACCTCCCAATGGCTGCTCTCCGGGTAGAACACGCGTCTATAAGCATGATCACTGGACCTTTGGACCGAGACGACGGAAGACCGAGTCGGGTCGACGTCGCATATATTTGGCCCTTAGCCTGTTCAATCGCGAAGGTTCAGAACGTAATCCGGTTCCAGCGCTCCCCGTAGCAAGCGTGAGAAAGCGACAAGGTTGCCTTTTAGACGCTCTCGTGCGGCGTGACTCCAGCCGGACCGCACAAGATTTTCCAGGGGCCGCCTGATCAGGTGACTGAACAGCAGGGTCCGAAAAAAAGAAGCATTCCCCTTGCTCCAGATGTACAGAGGGTTCATGACTTCCGAAAAGCCTCGCCTGAGTTCCGAACTGCGGCCGCTTGGAACTGTGAGGTGGACAAGAATCGCCCGGGTGTCTACCACCACCCCGCCGTGGCGGCGGCATTGCGAGCTGAAATCGAGGTCCTCGAGATATCCGTATCTCACCAGGCGCTCGTCGAACCGAACCTTGAATAGGAGCGACCTCCTGACGCACATCGCACATCCCACGATGTTTGGAACGTTGATGAGTACAGAATCGCCTGTTGAAGGTTCCAACGCGAGCCGCTTCGCAACGCAGAGCGCACAACCGGAATTCCTCGTCGAGTGTTTCAGATGCCAACGCCAGAATTGCCCGCGGCGGGACAGGTTCTGAAACGAGGTTTGGTCACGGCCCTGTTTCCTCGGGGTTATATCGAGCAGATGTCGTGCCGCCTCGCGCGTGAGGGAAGCGGCCGACTCGCCGTGGCCGATGTCGACCCCCCCAGCTAACACTACGTCCGGACAACGGGCGAACGTGGACCTGATCCGGGCTATGAAGCGGTCTACAAGCTCCACATCATCATCCAGGAACAGAATAAGCTCAGAGCCGGACGCCACCTGGCTGACTGCAAAATTCCGCTGAGCCGTGAGCCCTCTCGGCCCAATAATGATCCGAGTCCGCGGTAACTCGCGCGTACTCGCCAGTACGGATGTCTCATCTGGCACGCAGACGACGATGTGTTCCGGTGAGTGGGTCTGACGTGCCAGAGACACGAGCGTCTCGTGCAGAATCACTGCGCGGTTAGCCGAACAGATGATTACCACAAGTTCGGGGTTGACATCAGTCATAACCAAAGGCTCAATCGACCGATTCTAGTCGTGGGATACTCCCGTAACTAGGTGCATCGGTCCGAGGCCGCTCCTAGGCATCAGCTGCACTTAGGACGCATATTCAGACAAAATGTGAGTTCGCCGGATCTGGAAGACTCGTAGTGGCAAGACTCAAGGGCCTTAAAAAACACAGTTTCACACTCCGTCCCGTGGAGTTCGATTGCGATGTTGTGAACGTTTGGAAGCCAGCCTTCTGCCCCCTCGCCAAATACGACGATTTCGCTCCACTCGATATCGACCTTCAGCAGATCTACTTCGCCGTCTGGCGTCAGCGAAATCAGGGAGAGGATATCCATCGAATGAACATCCGGCTTCTCTTGCGGCCTCGCCTCCCTCACTCTCGCTGCCCAGTCGGCTCCAGAAATCACCAGTCCCACTGAACGGCTCCACACGCCGGCATGAATGACTCGCGCGCGATCGGCGTAAGGAATTAGGTTACGCCGGCACATTTCTACATTCCTGTGGTCTGGCTCTAACAGGATCACCTTCAAATCGGGATAACGATTCAGAAAGTAAATGCTCGAATATCCCACGTTGGCGCCACAGTCGATCATGATTCTTGGCGCAGGCGTCAGGTTGTCGAGGGTCGAGTATTCGCGCTGGACGAAGATCTGGTCGAGGACGAGCGAGTCACTCGACCCCAACCGCGCGTGCACCGGATGCTGGTAGCCCTTCATTCGAATCAAGACCGACGGGTGTCGATACCTGATCCTCAATGTGCGGATGGCATAGTTAACCCAGTGCGCAACGCGCAGCAGCATTGCGGTCTTGAGACCGAGAACCCGGGACGCTTCCCGGAGGCGTGAAAACACAAACATAGCGTTACCGCGCTCATAGTGCGCTCAACCACAGGAGATGTAAAGGGTGAACAGAAACATAGATGAGTCCGGATAGAACCATTCAGCAGCTATAACTGGGTGCTACGGCCCAGGAAATGTCCTGAGGCCCGATACTGCCGAGAGAAACTAAAAATCCCCTTCGGTAGCGGTAGGTCTGCGATTCGCAGCAAAGCCGGACCATCGCAGTTTCGCGCCCAATACTTCGTCGTTCCTGTGCCCCTGAAAAAATACTCTTATGGCCCCTCCAGGGGCGCCGAAGGCGATCGGAGTGGAAAAGGATGAGAAGATCGGATCCAACGGAGGAGATCGGATGTATGGTCAATCGCGCTCACGCAGCCAAATTGGAATGCTGGTTTAGACTACGTCCCTGTCGAAGTGACCGCTTTTAAGGCTTTCGTGCCCCCGTGAGCCGCTGAATGTTTTGAAACCGATCCCTCCCCAGTGAAAAGTGTCTGCAGAAGCGCAGCCATCCGTAATCGGCATCGTCCGACAAAAGGACTCCTCCGGGGCGGAGCCGGGGCCAAACTAGTTCGTACTCCCAGAGCATGTGATCCGGCGTGTGCAGATCGTCGTGGAAGAAGAGGTCCACCATCGGCAAGCTGTCCAGTAGTCGGGGAAGTGCCGTCTTTACATCTTCCAGGATCAGGGAATGTCGAGGCGCGATCGCCTCTCGAATCTGAGGCGGGATCGCCCAACCAACTCCAGTCGCGTCCCACTTGTAACTTGATCCGTCCTGCATGACCGTATGGGCCGTCAGAACCGGGGGCAGCTCGATCGAATGAAGAAAGCCGGTACCATTCTCAATCAAAGCAGCACTGAGAAATGCGTTCGAAACACCCGCGGCGACGCCCGTTTCAATCACATGCTGTGGCCGGATCGCGCGGGTGATGCCATAAAGGATGGTTCCATCCTCCATGCTCACTCCCCCGTGCGCGCCCTCGGCGTCCCGCGTCCGGACTGAGTGGACAACTCCTTCTAAGAGGGAGCGCCATTTCTCAAAACCTGACAGTGCCAGCTCCGGTTCTAAGCCGAGGGACTTCAGGAACTGCTCGGGGCTATCTAACCTGTACCTGGAAAAACAAAACTTCGCATACGTGTACCGGAGCGTTTCCAGAGGACTCCGACGATAATATGGCGTCCTGGTGATTTCGCGGATATGCTGGCCCATTCCCACTTCTTGCTCCTTTATCATTGTCCTTAATGTTGATCGGGCGTCAGCCGCCCGACATCCGGACTGCACCGGCAACGACCGGTACAAGCAGCCCATCGTGCCGAAGGTCCGGCGCGCGTTTGCTCGCTGGGCAGAAAAGCATGAGAAAACCTACGGTTCTATACGATAATTAGGTAAAGTTTGCGTCACGAACCCGCAATAGTGCCGGTACGGGCCTACTGGTAACTACTTCTTCCTCAGCGCGGCCCATCTTGCGATGCACGACCGGTGCGGCGGCCATACCCATAAACAAATAGAAGGGGATCGCGCCGGACGGGGACTCGAACAGATTTCCAAAGCAGCCGGAGGACACTCCTGCAACCCAGAGGAGAACTCCAAACAGCTGACCGGTGAGACGATAGGTGCGCCACATCAGATGCAAAAGGCTGGCAAGGAAGATTGCAAACAACGCAACACCAAGCCACCCAGTGTGACCCAGAACATAGAAAAGTATGTTGTGGGGAGTTCGAATATCATCTCCGCGCAGGTATGGAACAACGTCCGCGAGTCGGAAGCCATACGCCTGGCCTACCATCGCGGTTAATGGCGCGGCGTGTACGGAATCCCAGATCGCGCTCCACCAGGCCTTTCTCCACGAAATGGTCCCAGCATACATCCCCCCGCTTCTGCTATGCTCGATCGCCCAGGCCGGGTCGATGATGGCGGCTGCTCGCACCACGATCTCCCGCGAGGACAGTTCTCCCCCTCTGCCCCGGGGAGACGGAAGGCGGAGATCCGCCAAATAGCCGATCGCGAGGAGGGCTGCCACGAGCATCAAGCCCCCTGCAAATCGTTTCGTCCGCCCAGTGATGATTGACCACAACCCTACGCTCAAAAAACATGACAGCCATTCCGACCTGACCTGGGCGGAGAGCATTACAAAAGTGTTCAACACAAGTGGCAGCCAGACACGGGCCAGATTGCGCTCAAGGCAGATCGCGCCAAGAATCCCTAGCAAGGCGCCGTTGTAACCGAAGAGCGGAACGTTGCTTGAGGGAAGTACCGCCGGGACCTGACTCAGGAAGAGAACATAGGCGGGTCCGTAAATGGCTGTTATCCACAGCTGAATACGGACCAGGCGGGACAGGAACTCAGAATCTCGCGACGCCCAAAGACCCACGAAGAAATAGATCGGGTATATGTTAAATACAAGGTTTTGCAGTGCGATAAGGACGCTGTACCCTAAGCTGATCCCGCGTAGTGCCTCGAAGACTCCATACTGAAAGAACAAGAGTAGCGCCCACGAAAAGTTGTGCGTTGTGCGATAGGGATTTAACAACCCCTCAAACCATTCGGCTATTACAGCCCGCGATCGGAATAGAAGAAATGCGACCAGGAACAGTTCTCCTATGAAGATCTTCAGCGGGGGGATTCCTATATAAGCGAACGACCTGCCCAAGGTGACGTAGCCGACAACCAGCACCAGAATGACCTTACGCCACATAACGTTTCCCGATGTGCACAACGCCTACTCGACCCGGCGAAGCTCTTTTGGATACACGAGTGTTTCTAACCCACCGTCACCTGACGATTCACACTGTCGCGCCCCTTGTGGAGAAGGGTTCAGTGAGGACCTCCGCCGCAAGTCCCATTTGGTCCAGACAAGCCTGGACTTCCGCTTTGTACAAAGGGTTGAGAAGCACGACAACATCCGGCTGGAGTTGCGTCAAGCCCTGCGGAGCGAGGATGGCTTGTCCAGTACCTGGAACATACATTCCCTGCTTCCGCGGATTGAGATCGACTACCGCTCGAACCTTCCTCCCTGCCGGCACAACATTTAAGAACGTTACGCCTTTGGCTCCAGCTCCCCAGAGTACGGTCCGATTGCCAGCCGCAGACAGACGATCAAGATGGCCGTTCCATCGTTCCACACAATCGCTAAAGTGCTTCTCGAAGCGAGCAACAAGCCGCGCGACCTTCTCCAGTTCAGCCTCTTCCTGTTCCACGGACACTCGCGCTCCGGCACGCGGTGCCGCCTCAATATACAGAAACTGGTCCCCATAAGCCGTCCCTAGCCCAAGTATCACGTACCCGCTTTCGAGAAACAGGCGGCGCAACGCGACAGGCGTGAAATATGAACAGTGCGGGTAGATAACATCCCAGAGCGAAGCGTTGAGCACGGCCCGGGCGTCCGGGACCTCAAAATAGAGAACAGGCGCCTCTCGCGAGCCGGCGATCCGCCGCAAGCTCCCGAGTAACTCCCGAGGGGTTGCCATGTGTTCCAGCACGTGGCGACAACAGATCAGATCAGCCGGATACCCTGCATAGGCCTCGCGATAAAGGTCGGGAATGATAGCGACTGATCTACCTGTCGGGGTCGTGCCATCGGCTCGATAACTGGGATCGAATCCGACGCATCTGTTGCCGCCCAGCTCACTGAGCAGATTAAGGAAGTGGCCATCCCCGGATCCGATCTCAACGATATCCCTATTTCGGAGGTCGTAGGTGTTGATCAACCTGTGGGCTAGGCCCTCAGCATACTCCTGGAAGGTCGCGGAGAAATGGAGAGAATTGTCATAGGAGTCGTCGTACTCAAGCAGAGCAGGATCGAACTCGACGTTGTAAATCATCCCGCAGTCCGCGCAGAAGCCAAGGACCACGTCTCCCCGGGAGACCCGGACCGCCTCCTCGGCACTCAACCGCAGCCCCGAACAGTTGACGGGTACGCCGGATATCGTAACGAAAGTGTGGACAGATGTGCCTGTGCAGACGGGACAGGACTTTATAAATACAGTGCTCATCTGCCCCTAACGTTTTTGGACGAAGATACCTTCAAAAGACCGGAGCGTTGTGAAACCGTTGCGCTCCCACGGTTCAAGCTAGGAAGCCGGCTGCCCAACCCGGTCGACCCGCGGAGAACTGCCATCAACACTAGAAGTGCGTAGTTCTTCAGGGGAGCAGCCGCTGAGGGTAGCTTGATAGAACTTTCGCCAACCGGCAACGAACTCTTTTACTGCGTACCGCTCTACGTCGCGCTGGGCTGCATTCCCCAGTTCCCTGCGCGCCTCGGGAAGGAGCAAGAGGAACATCTCGATCCCAGCCACAATACCCTCGACACTGCGCTCGATCAATATGCCATTCCGCCCATGTTCTACGAACTCCTCAATACCATTCACTTTTGTCAGGATCATCGGCACGCCCGCAGCGGCACACTCAAGAGAAGCGAGGGAGAACACTTCGTATGCCGTTGGGAAAACAAGCGCGTCTGCCATCCAAAGGAACGGCCGAACATCCGGCTGCATCCCCAGGAACGTTACCTGTCGCTCTAACCCGAGAGTATGAGAGCGCCTTTCGTAATCCTTAACAAGACCGGGAGAGCCTCCTACGACGAGTAGCTTCAAATCTCGCCGGCCGAGTTTTTGCAGAGATCCGAGAATAAGCGGCAGGCCCTTGCGCTCGAAATGCCCGAGCGCCACAAACAGCAATACGGTATCTGCCCCAAAAACTCCAAGACCTTCACGGTGTTTGGTGCGCTCAAAACCGGCAGGCCGCTTCATGCGATTGTTGTCAACCGGATTTGGGAGGACGTGCACCTTTTTATCAGTGAAGCTATACTCGGCCGCCAGCTCTCGGGCGAGGCCATTACAGGGAACAACGATGCGCCGAATGCGACGGTAGACAAAGGGTTCCAGGATCGCATGACACTCATGATCGAGCCAGCGAAAGAAGCGACGAAGTCCGCTGGGCCGGGAAACTGGCCAATGTGCCTTCAAGTAATTCCTGTGGCAAAAATGCGCGTACGAGATCGTCCCAAAACTGAGGTTGCTCTCCACCATTTGGATGAGATCAAAACGCGCCTTCTGCTTCCAGCGGTGCGCCAGGTACCAGAGAGGAGCAAGCAGGTGATAACTCAAGAACAGGAGCACCAAGGGGCGTCGCGGCACTGGAATCCGGACGAACCGAATTCTGTCGGGGCAGGGATTGTCGAAGTCGACGGCGAAGACCGTAAAGGTGAATTCCTGCGAGAGTTCTAGCAGCACTTGCAAATGACAGCTCCCAATGGGATTCGTGGCCCGCACCTGATAATCAAAAACCGCTATCGAGTGCTTCATGTTTTCGCGGGAAATAGCTCAGGCACGGGCAAAGGGTCGAGGCAATCGCTGTTGAAAGACTTGCGTGGATATTTTCAGGATTGTCCTGAGTGAGGAGAATCGGTACGCGAACCGATATCAGATCGACATCTCTCCGTGCGCTGCAATAAGCACTCCTGCCGGCATCGGCAGGCAAGACCGCGACGGCCCGGAAAAAGCCGTGATCATCATGAGTTCCGGTTTCAGCGCGAGCTTGCAGAGGTTCGCGCGCACTTCCTGTTCGTAGATGGGGTTCATCAAAACGACTGCGTCCGGGCGATAGTCCCGCAGAAATTCCGGAGCGACGATCTCCTGCCCTGTGCCCGCCATGAACATGCCTTGCCGGAATGGATTGATATCTACCGTATACTCAATTTCCTTCTCGATACCGATGGTCGTTAAGAAAGCCACGGCTTTGGATCCCCCACCCCACAGGACCACACGTTTTCCTGCCGCGTGCATCTCCCGGAGGGTATCGTGCCACCGACTTCGTGTCTCCCGTACCTGCGAGGAGAACGCGTCCACCAGACTCCGCAACTCAGAAATAGCGCTCTCCGCGATTACCGAGGACCGGGGAGCTTCGCTACTAATCGGCTGGCCCTCAATCATCAGATACTGGCCGTCGTAGCCGGTCGCGACACGGGTTACGCTGAACCCGCAATCCCGAAACAGCCAGGAGAGGGAAGCAGCGCTAAAGTACGAACAATGTTCATAGTAAATATCCCAGAACGCCGACTCGGAGAGTACGCGAACCGTGTCGGGTACCTGGAAAAAGACCGTTACGTCGCGAAAGCCACCAAGCGAACGCCGAACCATGCTAACGAATGTGGCGGTCTCCGGAATATGCTCAAGCGTCATCTTGCAGCAAATCAGGTCGCCCTGGTACTCTGCGTATTTTTCCGAATAGAAGTCCTGAATGAAAGTCACATCGCCCGCCTGATCGCGCCGCCTCTCCGGGACGAATGCCGGATCGAACCCGATTCCTCTGTTGGAGCCGAGGCTGCAGATCAGGGAGAGAAAATCCCCCTTGCCGCATCCTATTTCGATGATGGTCTTGCTGCGAAGATTGTGGCGTTCGATCAGTTCTGCGGCCAGGTCGCGGTGAAAGACGTTAAATGTTCCGGAGTAACCCTGGGTTTCTTCATAGTTCGTCGAGTACTCGTTTAGCCCCGGGTCGAAGGCGGTGTTGAAGATGAATCCACAGCGGGAGCAGAAGCCAAGTGCAATCCGGCCCTTCGGATAGTGAACAGCTATCTCGCGGGACGGCATCTGCAAGACGCTATGCGCCGGTACGGCATCGACCTGGTAGAACACATCGACGTTTCCAGCGCCGCAATTTGGACACACTCGATCTGACATATTGTTATGTGGCCGCTAGGACTGCAAGACGAATGGTTCGGCCGCGGGCTGACCGTCGCCGAATGAATTTAACACTTCTTCGGGAAGTCTCGTCAGATCACTGCCGCGCATGAAGTCACGTAGTGACGTATCCTGGGGCGCCGAATCAACATTCGGGGCGCCCGTAGAATGTACCAGGTCGTCGAAATTGAAGGTCCGGAAATCGATACTGAAGCGCGTAGCTCCGGAAGTGTTCGGCACGGTCGAGTGCATTTGGGCGGCGGAAAACAGAATAATGCCCCCGGGTTCGCACACGACACGAACCTGGGGGGCCAATGTCAACTCTTCCTCGGCCTTAGGTTGGCTGCGGGTATCCGCCTTTATGTGTTGCGCAGCATTCTTTCTCCCGTTGTTGTTCCATTCCTGATAGCTAAAACCGCTGGAGCCGTTCTTGACCGGTTGATTCCAGTATCTCGGATGGAATGCCATCGAGCTTTCCGAACCAAATCTATAGATCGGAATCCACCAGTTTAGCTGGCATAGGGGCGCAGAGTACCATGTGTCGCGGTGCAAGTGGTGCGCGTATCCCACTCCAGATGTTAAATAGGCATCGCTGGTAACGGCCCGGAGCCTAGGCACGTCCAAATAGGTCCGGTCCATGTCGCAGCCAAGATCCCTCAAGATATTCTGTATCAGACGCTTGGACTCCGGATGGTGGATGAATTTTGGCTTGAGAGGCGCCAGAATCGCTACAAAGTCCTCGACAGGCATGTGATACTGCGCCTCAACGGGCTCCACAGGGGAGAAGGCTTCGCAAAGCATGTCATCCGCCAGTTTACATAGAGCCAGGGTACTTGGCCTGGGAGAGAATACAAAGATCTGTCCTTCATAGAGATGACCGCGTCTGCTGGTGTCATCTATCGGTTGGTCAAAATAAATGGTGTTTGTCATGTCACAGAGTCCTTTGTTATGAAAGTGTTATACGACGGTCAACTGTGGGATAGGAATGATGAATTTCCCACCTCGTTGGCGATAGGCGTCCTGCTGCCCCAGAATCTCGTCGGCGAAGTTCCAGCTGAGAAGGAGCACATAGTCAGGCATTTCTTCAAGCAATTTGGCCGGCGGAAAAATTGGAAGGTGGTTGCCGCCCATATACCTCCCGTGTTTGAACGCGTTCAGATCCACGACGTAATCGACATGATCTTTGTTAATTCCGCAGTAAGACATCAACGTGGTTGCCTTTGCCGCGGCTCCGTAAGCGGCAACGCGTTTACCGTTCGACTTCAGCTCATTCAGTAATTGCATGAGATTTCGCCTCACGCTCTCCACCCTTTCCCGGAAGCCGGTGTAGAAGGCCAGGCGGTGCACTCCTTGTTCCGCTTCATCCTGCAGCAACGACCGCACCGAGTCTTCAACGGACACTTGCGCCCCGATGGACAGACGGAGCGAACCACCGTGTACTGCCGTTCTCTCTACTCTGTTGAGCGAAAGCGAGTGCCTTTTAAACAGGCTGTCCAGCGCGGTAACAGAGAAGTAGCAGAGATGCTGGTGGTAAATCGTGTCAAATTCGCAGTGCCGGATCAGGTCCATCAGATAAGGCGCTTCCACGACCGCGACTCCGCCCGGTTTGAGAACCGTACGAATCCCTTCGACAAAGCCATTCAGGTCCGGAACATGCGCCAGAACGTTGTTGGCCAGGAAGACGTCCGCCGCCAGACCGCGGCTGTACCGGAGGTCGAGGGCCAAATTCTTCGTGAAGAACGTATTCAGGGTAGCAATTCCGGAGCGCTGCGCGGCCTCTGCCGGACCTTTGGCCGGGTCGAATCCCAAGACCGGTATGCCGTGCTCAGCAAAGACCTTGAGCATGTATCCGTCATTGCTGGCGGCTTCCATGACGAGAGAAGTGCCGTTCAGGTTACGTGTGCGGATCAGGTCCCGCGCACTATCGCCGAAGTGCTGCAGAAGCACCTTTGACACGGAAGAGAAGTAAGGATAGTCTCTGCCGAAGAGTATCTCCGGTGCAACACTCTCGCAAATCTGAACTAATGTACAAGACGGACAGAAGGCCAGACTTAGGGGTGCCGTGGGTTCCGGCAACGTGAGTTGATCCTCCGTCAAGAGGTTGTCAGCCAACGGCGTCTGGCCAAAGGACAACAACGGCGCGAGATCCGCACTGCTGCAAGAACGGCACCTGTAATCTGTGTAGTTCATAGTTCTCCCTGGATCTCGATCGTCTTAAGCCGCCGCTAGAGCTGTCCGCCGGGTCGGGTCGGCCGTCTCGTCTTTCCAGCGCAGGGCAGAATCCAGGACTCCGCTTTGCTGCAAGTACTTGATATGCGCAACTCGCTTGTACCGTGATCCTTCAAAGTCGTCCATCACCAGCCCAACACGTTGATAGGCCGCGTAGAGTTCATTGGCACCCATCCGTGCGTCCCACCTTGGTTTGAAGTTGGGCAAGGTGTTCGGAAGCTTGTCACAATTCACGCGATAGCAACGCTTGTCGGGTCCGTTTTCCGCCGCGTACTCAATCTTGCAGCCCGGTACGGTATCCCGAACTATTTCCGCCAATTCACTGACACGGTAGTTGTCCGCCGTCCGTCCGACGTTAAAGCACTCATTGTGAACCAGTTCACGTGGCGCTTCGACGACGGCAAGGAATGCGCGGGAGATGTCTTCGATGTGCACGATGGGTCTCCACGGTGTACCGTCACTCTTGATGTAGATCAGGCCGGTCGCGAAGGCCCACGCGACCAGATTATTGAGCACCAGGTCAAACCGAAGCCGCGGCGACACTCCATACGCGGTCGCACTACGCAAGAAAGTAGGACTAAAACTCGAATCCGCCAGCTCCACGACGTCCTGCTCTACTCGTACTTTCGAGACACCGTACGGAGTGACGGGATTGAAGGGAGCGTGCTCGTCAAGGAGCGCTTCCCCTCCAGCGCCGTAATTGCTGCAGGACGATGAGAAGACAAATCTGGACACATTGGCCGCCTTGGCTGCTTTAGCCAGCTTCACAGAGGCCAGGTGATTGATCTCATAGGTCAACTCCGGGTCGAGGTCGCCAAGCGGATCGTTCGACAGACCCGCCAAATGCACGATCGCGTCAAACCCTACCAAGTCGTCTGTCTCAATATCCCGAATGTCCCTGTTGAGGGTAGGTATACTGTCCGGTTCCGGGCCGAACGTGCACCGTGAGTAGAGGTCCTTATCCAACCCCGTTAGGTCGTGTCCCGCCGCGAGCATCATCGGCACCATTACTGTTCCAATGTAGCCCCTGTTTCCCGTCACTAGAATTCGCATCCTGATCCTCCCATGTTTTCCAAGGTGCTTCGCCACTTTCCCATAACTCCTCCAGAACGACTTTGTCCCGCAAGGTGTCCATGCACTGCCAAAAAGACGTGTGGTGATACGCCATAAGTTGACCGTCCTTCGCCAATCCTTCGAGGGGCTCCTTCTCCCAGTGCGTCGCATCCGAAGCGACGTAGTCAAAGACTCCCGGCTCGAGGACGAAGAATGCGCCATTAATCCAGCCCTCCTTGGTCTGCCGCTTTTCGGAGAACTCAACGACCTTGTCTCCTACTAACTCGAGGTGACCGAAGCGCGCTGTCGGGCGGACCGCAGTCAGAGTAGCCAACTTGCCGTGCGCCCTATGAAATGCCAACAGCTCATGAAGGTTGATGTCCGACACTCCGTCCCCCCAAGTGAGCATAAACGTGCCGTCGTCGACATAAGGGGCGAGCCGTTTTATGCGTCCTCCTGTCTGGGTGTTCAGGCCGGTATCCACCAAGTCAACATTCCAGTCCAACTCACAACCCCTGCTTCTGCTGACCTCTCCGGTCCTGAGCGTTACCCGCAGATCGCTATTCAGCGAGCAGAAGTCGAGCATATACTTCTTAATGAGCTCGCCCTTATAACCGAGGCCGATACAGAAATCCTTAAATCCAAAGTGAGCGTAGTGCATCATGATGTGCCAGAGTATCGGACGCCCTCCGATCTCCACCATCGGTTTCGGCTTAAGAGTTGTTTCCTCAGACAAGCGTGAACCTACGCCCCCGGCCAGAATCAGGACCTTCATATCATGCTCCTTTCGACTTATCCGTGTGTCTCTGCCTTCGGCAGCTTGCGCAGTAGCGGTGCAGCCAATAAGTCCGCCGCAACAATCAGGTCAGTTCCTATTCTCGTACCGTACTTCCCGAGCCAGGGGACCAAGTATGCATAACACGCACACCGCTCAGCAAGGCTGAGGTGAGCCGGGGCAATTGAGTTAAAGTACTCCCAGAACATAGTCAGGTAGGGGAGGTCTGGCTTTCCCTTCTTGGAGGTGTCCCACCAGTCGCTCGCTGGACGCCACGCTACGATTGGAGCTAGCCGCCGGCGACTCTCGAGCAGCCGCGCGGGAAGAGCCCGCGTCGATCTCATACCGTGATCTCGATTGAAGAACAGGAACTCAGGAACCTCGTGAAATCGCCCAAGCAGCGCCAAGCGTGCCAGGAGCACGTTGTCGCCGCCTATATGACATCCCAAGAGAGGTGTGCGATTCTTGAGGACGTCTGCCCGGATCAGCCCATATATTGGAAAACACTGGTGCTCGTACCACATCAACTCCCGAAACCGCCTTGAAGGAGATGGTGAATAGTCCTGGAGCCGCCGCTTGTAGGGGTTCTCAATCAGCGCGCCGTTTTCGTCAATAATCGACGTCATTGCATAGGCGACCACAACCGAAGCGTCGCTCTCCAGGACCTCAACACACCTCGATATTAGGGTAGGAGCACACACGTCGTCATGGCAGGCCCATTTGAAATACTTACCCGTGGACAGATTTACCACGTTGTTGTGGTTCCAGCCGGCACCACGGTTCACCGCACTCCGGTGGTATCGTATCCTCGAATCACGGGCAGCGAACTCTGTGCAGATCTCAGAGGTGCGGTCGGTTGAGGCATTGTCCGAAATCACGATCTCAAGGTCTGTAAAAGTCTGATTGACAAGTGATTCCAGCGCCCCTGCGAGGAATCTCTCCCCGTTATATACGGGCACTCCGATACTTACTCGACACTGATGAGTTTCCATGAGTTCTCCAGATCACACGCGAGCCGGCGAACGCACGAGGATAAGCGTTCGAAGCCGCGCGATGAAGGCTTTGATGACATTTTGCCTGATAAACAGGCGCACACAGAAGTGAAAGACAGGCCCCGGCAAATAGATCGAAAGACGCCAAAAGAGACTCCGTACCGGTACAGCAGACCCGGTTCGCATGCGTTCGTGGTGATGCTTTGCTGAGGCGTCATCATGACGCAACCGAGCGAGGAGGTATTTCATAGTTACGACATGCGGACTGACGTCAAGCGGCCTGAGACCGGCGCACAGCCCGGCCTCTAAGCCTTCAAGGAAATCGAACTGCAAGCGCCACTCATGCTCGTAGCGGTCCAGGTCGCGTTCGATATCCGACGCAGTCACCTGAGATGAGTTGAATCCATTCTTTCCGTGTTGGCGCCACTCGATCAGGGGCTCGTTCACCACGGCGATCGAAGTCAGTAAGGGACCGAGGCGCATGAACGGCAGATCCCCACACCTTCCTAACGGGCCCTTCTCTGGAAAGGGAAAAATCCGTGTGGCAACCTCGCGCCTCACACACAATCCGCCCCCCGGCGGGAGGTCGTCAAGGATTCCCCCGGTAAGAAGCACATTATCTCCCTGCCATCCCGAGGGAATCTTCGCCAACAACGGCGAGACGCCCCGGCGCCTGCGGTGCTCGGTCACTCTCCAAAGGGGATGCGCAACCATGCCGGCGCACGGATTCCGCCTGAAGGCGCGGATCACGGCCTCCAACTTTGTCGGCAGCCATATATCGTCGGAGTCGCTAAGGCAGATAATTTGGCCCCGGCTGTTCTCGAACGCTATGTTGTAGCCCGACGCCTGGCCCCCGTTCCCTTTACGGAAGAGCCTCACACGTGAGTCGCGATTGGCGTATGACTCTATAACCTCACAGGAGTTGTCGGTAGAGCCATCGTCGCAGATAAGGAGTTCAAACACCCCGTACGTTTGATCCAACACGCTCTGAATTGCCTCGCCTATGTAACGAGCGTAGTTATAGTTCGACATCAGCACGGAAGCGACCGGCTCCGCCACCATCGGCTCGAGTTGCATCGGGGCGAGCCGCCTCGGCATCTGCGGTTTAGACGTAATCTCGCTTGCGGTATGCATTAGCGTACTGATAACCGGGGGAACCGCGCTTCTGGTAGAAGTCGTTCAAAATTGTACCTAATACTGCAGTGCCATCCTCAAGAAGCCGTTTTCGCGCTGCCATTACGGACCCGCGGTCCGTATGATTTGCGCGACATACCAGGACTACGCCATCAACTACCTTGCCGAGCACCCTGGCGTTGATCTGGGACACAGGAGGAGTATCAATGAGAACGAAATCGTAGTCGTTCCTCAGCCGCGTTAGCAGTTCCCTGGTCCTCGTTTTATTGAGCAGCTGTGCCATGCAGGTTGTGTCGGGACCGTTGGTAAGGATTGATAAGCCGGGCACTCTCGTCGGGCGCGCAATCTCTTCCAACGAGTAGGAAGCGACCGGCGTCGAGTCGGCCAGGACGCTGGTTAGGCCACACTCATTGCCCATCCCGAAGATGACATCCAGACGTGGTCTGAGGTCATCCGCGTCTATCAAGAGAACACGTTTGCCAATGTCAGCCAGCGCGATACCCATGTTACATACGGAGGTCGTCTTGCCTTCGGAAGGCCCCGCGCTCGTGAAGACAATGACCCGGGGGGCGCTGTCCTGTGTTCCCGCAAATTGAAGAGACGTCATGGCGGCCCGATAGGATTCGGCCAGGATCGACGGCTTGCGCTCCCAGCTGACGAGTTCAGGACTCCGCGGTTGATTGCCACCAGCGCCCGTCTCTCGTTCAGCATTCGTTCCGTTCTGCTCTGGGTTAATATTCAAGGGCGAACGGCCGTTGCCGCCGCCGTTATGCTTTGCTCTCGGCTTGACACGTCTGGGACCAGGATCTATCCTGGCTGATGGAATCACACCCAATTCCGGCACAGACAGATACGCTTCCGATTCTCCTGGATCCCGTATACGCTGATCCATGTTGTCCCGCGCAAAGGCAAATATGATTCCCATGAAGCAGCCGGAAACGAGCCCAATTGCAGGCGCCCAACCTTTTACCGCGTTATTGGGACGCCCCGGTACTTCCGCCGGGTCGACGACCCTCATATTGTTCGCTCGTATCGCCGAGGCGACGCCCGCCTGCTTCAACTCGCGAAGCATGGCCGCATAGATGTCCTGATTTGTTTTCACTTCATTCTTCAAACTGTTGTAACGGACACTTCTCGCGGCCTGCTCTGCTACCGCCTTTACCTGGGTCCCGTAAGCGCGGGCCAAAAGGTCGACACGGCGCTTCGCGGTCTCGTAGTCGATCGAGGCTCTCTTACCGATGTTGCTGCGCTCCCGCGCAAGTGCAGCCTCCAACTCCGTTATTTGTGCCGCAAGGTGCCGCACCTTGTAGTGTTCGGGAGTGTATGATGTCCGCAACTCAGCCATTTGTCTTTGCAAATCGGTCAACTTTGCCTGGTAGTCCTTTGACGGCCCGTCGTCAATCGTCTTTGGTAAAATATCGGGCGCACTGGAACCAGCGAGTTCGTTTTGAGACTGTTTGATAGCGAGATCCGCCTGGGCGGTCGACAGATTCTTTTGTATTTGAGACAGATTTTCTTCCGCGACATTTACATCCGTGGAGGAAATCATTAAGCCTGTGGCTAGAGCGTAAGCCTGCAGTTCGGCTTCTGACTGTTCTAGTTTCTTCTTGAGTTCGTCGATCTTCGGTTCCAACCACTGGCTGCTGCTCTGGGCGGCCGCCCAGCGAACTTCAAGATTCTGCTCGATGAACTCCAGCGCCAAAGTATTCGCAACCTCCGCGGCACTGACAGGATCCGTGGATTCAAATGAGACATCCACCAGTCTACTTTCAGTCGGAGGTACAACCTTCAGGTTTCGCACCAGTTGATCTATTGCGAACGCCCGCGGGTCCACCCGCTGCGGGGTCATCAGCCCGCGGTCGATCAGCCAGGCAGCAAACCGGCCTGGCCTGTACGCGAACGCCGCGCGGTCTCTCAACCTCAACTTCTCTTCCACGCGTTTCAACAACGACATGCTCTTCAACAGTTTGACTTCAGTCTGAAGATATCCCTGTCCGGTCGATTCCCCTGAGACTCCCGGCGCAAGAGTGTTAAGGTTTAAGTAATTCTCGTTTACGCTCTGGATCTCCAAGGATACCCGGGCTTGGTAAGTTTTCTCTTGAGATAGCGCTAGTACCACGGCGATACCTGCACCGGCCAATCCAGTTAGCGCGACCAGCCAGAAATGCCGGCGCATCAACTTGGCTGCCATGAGCACGCCGCCCGGCTCCGAGGTTCCTGGCGGGATGTTCGCGAACTGACCGAACCGCCCGGGCTGAACCCGAAGCCCATCGAACGTCTTGATGTCGTCTTGGGTGGGGTTGAAAAGGAACGTTTCGCTCATGAGCGCGTCTCAAACACAATCGGAGGGTGGAGGCTACCGCCGGTAAACCGCTACGCCGGTTCCAATTTGAATTACTGCGTCCATTGTTCGTAATCCAATGGCCCTACTGGTACTGTTCGGAATGAAGAGGATATCCTCGGCTTGCATCGGAATGTCCGGTTTTCGGCCGTCATATATTTTTTTCACGTCAACCGGAATCTCGGTCCGGCTTGGTGTGCCAGTACCGCCTCGCAGAATTCGCGCATTGCTAAGTGCTGCTGTGGGAGCCGGGCCCTCCGCGAGCGATAGCGCCTGAAGCACAGACAGACTCTCTTTTTCGCGAAGCAGGAATCCGCCGGACTTGCGCACTTGGCCGGCCACATAGACCAGATTGCCGCGGGGAACTGAGATGACATCATTCGGGCAAATCAGGATGTTCTCCACGGGGCTTAAGGAATTGACTATTGCCTGGTAGCTCACTCGGGCAACGCTAAACTTCGCGGTTGCGTCATCCCTGGCGTTTGCGAGTGGGATTCGACCCCATTCTATGTGTCGCGTAATTTCGATCCAGTGACCGGCGTCAGCTTTGAGCCCGCCGGCGAGCGACAGCACCTCAATCAGACTCTTAGAACCCCGAAGCTGCACGATGCCTGCATTGTTCACTTCTCCTATGACCGACACCGGTTGACTACGGTATTCTGTAATGCTGACGGCAACCTCAGGATGTGTCAGGTAGTGGCTCAGTTTCCGGGCGATGCTTGCCTCAAGCTGCTCCGCGGTAAGCCCTCCAGCAAACACGCGCCCAATCATGGGGACACTGATGAATCCTCCTGCGTCGATGTGCATCGGCTTTTCGGAGATTTCCTCGGCCTCCAAGGCCCGAATCGTTACCTGGTCGTCCGGCCCGAGAATATATGTTCCGCGGATTGTATCTGTTACAGCAGACGGGATGGACGCCACCGGAAGTTGGGCGAGCAACGATGACCCAGTAAGCACAAGCAACAACAAGTGTGTGGCGTGCATGTTGCCTATAGTCATATCTGCAAGAAAAGGTCGTGACCCCAGCCCATAAGTTTGGGCCTAAACACGCTACCGCCAACTCTCTCCCGAAACGCAGTCGCCCGGCGGAAAAGACGTGATCGGGAAGGACACTCACCGATACCTGCTAAGTATCAAGCCGATTGAAAAATTGTCAAGGCCAAGCGGTCCTAGGAGTTCTCCTAGTTGCACTCTTTCCCCAGCCGTATATGATCGCTATCACAGGTTCCAAAAAAGAGCGGCTCGTAGCCGTCAATGGTCTGGATACCCGTGTGCGAGGGCAACAAGAACAGATCCACCAAGACGTCGGGTCTGAATTGGCGGGAGCATGCCTGTGACCACTCTTCGGGTTCAGGATCGCCAGTCACAGTCACGTGACGGTCGATTTTCTTTCTGTGGTCTCTGAGCATTTCCAGCCTGAGTAGGGACGAACGGAGGAACTGTATTTATGATCACCGGACAGGTTGCTTGGTTTGCTTTGCGGGTCCGTACCCGCTTTGAGAGGGCGGTTCTTTTGTCACTTGAGCAGAGGGGCTACGAGGCTTACCTTCCGCTTGAGAACCAAGTGCGGCATTGGTGCGATCGCAACAAGATCGTGGGGACGCCCCTGTTTCCGGGCTATGTCTTCGCCCGCTTTGACGTGTGCCACCGGCTGCCCATCCTTACGATTCCCGGAATGAACTGCATTGCCGGGGTCGGAAAAACGCCGGTTCCTATCCCCGATGAGGAGGTCGATTCTCTCAAGACCGTGCTTCGTTCGGGTCGGCCCGTCGGCGCTTGTCCATACCTGCGAACCGGTCAGTCGGTCAGGATTATCGAAGGCCCGTTCGCCGGCATGGAGGGAATTCTGCTCGATGTCAGGAGTCAGCGAAAACTGGTGGTCTCGATCGAGTTGCTGTTGAGATCCGTCGCGGTGGAAATGTACGAGGACGCGATCGAGAGCCTTGAAAAGTCACCTTACCACGGCTCGGGGATCAAGCCATCGGCGATGAGCGGCCCGCCTCACATGCCGGCAAATCATCCGTCCCTGTAGATTTCTGTCCACATCTTCGGCCAAGGACGGACGCCGCCTCGGCCCGCCGTCAGCCTTGTGTTCCAAGGAGGAGCTCACTTCATGTCTGATGGTTACACCGGATCTTTGCGCCAGCCTGTGGGCTGGAGCCAGTTCCGAATCGTTGACGGTTTCCATCGGCAGTTCGTCGGCAGATCGAGGGTTTTGCAAGTTTTCCAACTCGGTTTGGATCTGCTCGCGCTCCTCGCGGCGTGGTTCATAACCTTTGAACTGCGTCTGCTTCTGAATCCTCTCGTTAGCGTTCATCGGATGACTCGCCCGGAACTACATATGGCTGCCCCAAGCCTCCCCGGGATTCTCCTCCTTTGGACCCTAACCTCATTCTGGCTCAGTGTTTATGGCTCTCGTTCGCCCACTGCGCTGCGAATTCCGGAATATCTCCAACTGGTGGACTCCAGCATTGTGTTCACTACCATTGCGGTTTCCGTCGCATTTTTTTCGCAAGGAATAGGGGCGTCAATTTCGCGCTCATTTGTTATCGTGTTCGCCGTAGTTGCCTACCTTGTGCTGCTGATGGCGCGGGGACTAGAGCAGCTCGTGTGGGCCCTTTTTGCATCGAGGCTCCCGCCGTTCGAGCGAATAGCGATATTGGGTGGTGCATCCCAGGCGAGGTCGATGGCGGGCCAACTTGGCCGCAGGAAGCCCACTCATGTGAAGCTGGTCGGCGTCATTCTGGCATCGCGAGACGTTGCCGGTGACGCACCCTCCCCGGTCCCGGTCCTAGGCGGTATCGGCCAACTCGGAGAGGTGATAAACCGCGAGCGCCTGGATCGAATTGTGGTGTTAAACGGCACCCTTGATGACTTGGCGATTGAGGGTTGCAGTAGGATCGCTCAACGCATGGGAATTGTCTTTACTTTGGCGTTCCCTCTTTCAGCGTCGTCTGCGGCTATGCGCGTCAGCACTGATTTCGGCATTCCGACCCTCGACATGACGCCCGTCCGATTTACGCGGGCCCAGGAACTCATCAAGACAGCACTCGACCTGACACTATCCGTGGCGCTGCTGACCATTCTTTCTCCCCTCTTGGTGCTCGTGGCCGTTCTTATCAAGCTCACTTCGAAGGGACCGGTGTTCTATCGCTCGAGGCGTGTGGGAAGGGGCGGTCGATACTTTGTCTTCCTTAAGTTCAGAACAATGCGCGTTGGTGAAACCGCGCCTCAACGAGCCGATTTGAAGAACGAGAAAACGGGTCACCTGTTCAAGTTGAGGCAGGATCCCAGGGTGACACCACTCGGGCGCCTGTTGCGCCGCTACAGCATAGATGAACTGCCCCAACTGCTAAACGTGATAAGCGGTGAGATGAGCTTGCTCGGTCCACGTCCGCTTCCCGCCGAAGACCTCGATCCGGACGGAATGAGCAACGAATTCGAGTTCTGGGCCCACCAAAGGGCTCTGGTTCCTCCCGGCATCACCGGCCTTTGGCAGATTCGGGGGCGGAGCGAATTATCCTTCGAGGAAATGATCGCCCTGGATGTGGAGTACATCCGGAACTGGTCCCTCTGGCTGGACCTGAAGATTCTCCTGGCGACGCCTTTCGCTGTGCTTAGCGGTCGGGGAGCTTACTGAGTATGAGGGTTACATGACTACTGAGGACCTCCATCAATTTCCTGTGTTGCCCAGGAAACACACCGTCGTTGGTGTATCCATCAGCAACACAAAATATGAGGACGTGTTATCAATCTGTAGGGACTGGGTTGCTATTCGACATACCGGGCATTCGGCAAACGGTAATCACCACAACCTTCCGTCACGATACATTTGCGTCACCTCGGTTCATGGGATTATGACCGCGCGACACGATCCCTTTGTAAGGGCGATCCTCAACGCGGCCGACATCGCGACCCCTGACGGAATGCCCGTGGTGTGGGCCCTCCGGTCATTCGGGCTGCCTAATCAGCAGAGAGTCTACGGTCCTAACCTGATGATAAGACTGTGCGAACAGGCCGCGTTGTGCCAGCATCGCGTTTTCCTGTACGGGGGAACTGAGGAGACCCTCGCAAGCCTGGAGAGAAGACTAAAGGAGCGCTGTCCGGGGCTCAGACTGGTAGGGAGGTACGCGCCGCCGTTCCGGCCTCTGACAATCGCTGAGGATCTGCAGGTTAAGAAGGCCATCTCGGCGGTGGACCCTGACCTGATCTTCGTCGGGATCAGTACACCTAAGCAGGAAGTATGGATGTGGGAACACCGATTCGATTTTCGCGGTTCGGTTATGGTCGGCGTGGGCGCCGCATTCGACTTCCACGCCGGAAAAGTAAGTCAAGCACCTCCATGGATGCAGCGTTCCGGGCTTGAGTGGTTTTTCCGCCTCACGCGCGAGCCGAGACGGCTGTGGAAACGGTACGTGCTGGTTACTCCTCTCTTTCTCCCCTTGTGGGCTCTACAGAAGCTTCGTATGCTGGCCTTCGAACAAAATGTAGAATCCGACGAGTTGGGAGCACTCAATGTGTGGCTGTCTAAGTCTGAAAGAACCGTTCTGGAGCAAAAGGCACTCTCGTCCGGGCTTGCCGTTCCGGAATACCTGCGCAGCCTGTTCGAGATCAGTCCCGACGTTGGTTCTGGAAGGCTTGCTCCTGACCCTCGCGTTTCCGAATCGTCTCAGTTAACTGTTCTTTAATCTAGCAGGAGGTATGTTGTGACACAACCGAAGCGTGTACTTGTCACCGGGGCCGGTGGTTTTATCGGCCATCACTTGACCAGGTACCTGGTCGACCAGGGTTATTGGGTAAGGGGAGTAGATCTAGAGCATCCAAAGTACGAATGCACCCCGGCGCACGAATTCGAAATCCTCGATCTCAGGCGATACGACTCGTGCCTGCAGGCGACCCGAGGGGTCAGCGAAGTCTATACCCTGGCGGCGGATATGGGGGGGATCGGCTTCATTGAGAGCAATAAGGCCCTGATCTCGCGCAACAACACGATGATCAACATCCACACGCTGGAGGCGGCGCGCATCAATGATGTTCAACGAGTGCTCTATACGTCCAGCGCCTGTATCTATCCCGGCTATCGTCAGGGGCAGACGGATGTGGTGCCGCTGAAGGAGGAAGACGCGTACCCGGCGGACGCCGAAGACGGATACGGCTGGGAGAAGCTCTACACCGAGCGGCTCTGCCGTCACTACAGCGAGGATTTTGGACTCGAGACGCGAGTTGTCCGATTCCACAACATCTTTGGCCCGCTCGGGACATACGACGGGGGCCGTGAGAAGTCGCCTGCGGCAATATGCCGAAAGGTGGCCCTGGCAGAAGATGACGATGAAATCGAAGTGTGGGGCGACGGATGTCAAACACGGTCTTACTGCTACATCGACGACTGCGTAGAGGGAATCTTCCGCCTGATGCGATCTGACCATTCAGCGCCGATCAATTTGGGTCAGGACCGTATGCTCTCCATTAACGAGCTCGTTGACATGATAGCTGGGATCGCCGGGAAGACGATCAGGAAGAGACACGACGTAACGAAGCCGCAGGGTGTTCGTGGTCGTAACAGCGACAACACTCTTCTCTGCAAGACCCTCGGATGGCAACCTTCCATCTCGCTCGAAGAAGGACTGGCATGGACCTATGAGTGGATTTGCGGGCGATTGCGCGCGGAGGGGAGAATTCCTGTCCGACAAATGACCGCAGCGTCCTATTGAAGGCAGCCTAGCGGCTAACCAGTGACGATTCTGCTCGGACATAACTACTATCAATACCCAGGTGGGGAGGACGTAGTCTATCGAAGTGAAGTCGGCATGCTGGAGGCGAACGGCCATCGGGTGATTCGATACAGTCTGACAAACGACGTCGTGAAGACTATGGGCCTCGTTCGCCTAGGGGCATCCACCATCTGGAACCAGGGCGTGTACCGCGCCCTCCGTAAACTGATCCGGGAAGAGAAAGTGGATGTGTGTCACTTCCATAACACATTCCCTCTCATGTCTCCTTCTGCGTACTATGCTGGCTCACACGAGAGGACTCCTATCGTACAGACTCTCCACAATTTTCGGCTCATGTGCCCAAGTGCGACCATGTTCCGGGACGGCGGAACCTGCGAGGAATGTCTCGGACGCAGTTTCCCATGGGACGGGCTGCTTCACGCCTGTTACCGCGACAGCAGATTAGTTACGGGGACTGTAGGCGCCATGCTGGCAATTCATCGCGCGGCAGGCACCTGGACTGAAATCGTCAGCCAGTATATCGCACTGACGCCATTTGCGCGCGACAAATTTATTCAGGGTGGGCTGCCGGCCAGGAAGATTGTAGTTAAGCCCAACTTCCTGTCGGAAGACCCGGGAGCCGGCAGCGGTAACGGTGGATACGCCCTGTTCATAGGCAGGCTGACTCCAGAAAAAGGGATCGGCACCCTTTTGCGGGCATGGACATCGCTGTCTGGGAGGATACCTCTAAAGATTGCAGGGACCGGACCGTTGGCGCCGGACGTGGCCAGTGCCGCAACTCAGATTCCCGGTGTGGAGTACTTGGGTCAAGTTTCCTCCTCCGAGGCATGTGCGTTGCTGGGACGCGCTGTCTTCGTGGTTATTCCCTCCGAATGGTACGAAGGCGCCCCAATGGCCGTTCTCGAAGCGTTTGCCAGGGGAACTCCCGTCATTGCATCGAACCTCGGTGGTTTAGCGTCCATGATTAACCACGGTTCTACGGGCCTTCACTTCCGTCCCGGAAATGCGGACGACCTCTCCCAGCGGGTCTGCTATTTATGGAGTGACCCGGATTGCAGGTCGAGGATGCGCGTGGCTGCCCGTTTGGAATACGAGGCCAAGTATACGGCCGCCGCGAACTACAGGATGACGAATTCTATATACGCCTCCCTACGCGTCGGTCGGCCGCTCGCGGGCGTTCTCTGCTGATGTTTCTGGGCTGCGCGGAGCATCGACACTTGGGCCAACGAAGTGGATTCAGTAGCTAACCGCTCCACCATGTCCGGGCAGAACTGCGGCGTCCCAGGGATCATAACTTTGGCATACAATTCATAGTCGCAAAGACCGGCGGGCCTGGGTTCCGCTGAGGTCGACCTAGCTAAATAGTGACGCCCCAAGTGCGAGCCCACCTAGCGCCCACAACCGCCCGTCGAACACGCATTGAGGCCAATATAGGCAAGCCGCCCTACCTCGCGGATGACCAGTGGTACCGAGCATTGCTCTCCCTGATCGATCCGACCGACCCGGTTCAGATAGCCGGAATCGCTCCGCGGTCTGCTCTGAACCTCCGGATCACGGCGCTTCCAATTGCAGCCAGAAGCCGAGATGTGCTCGCACGTCACGGCATCTACAAAGTCAATGACCTGCGGGCCCACACTCTACGGGAACTTCGGTCATGGTACGGGTTCGGCGTCGGAAGCGGACGCGAACTGGCGCTTGCGGTGCGTAAGGTTATCGAAGGCGACAGTCCTGATACCCCGCTCGAAGACCCTGCCAGCCAGGATCGGCAGACCTATCACTTCACGCCTCTAGTAACATGCGTGAATGACACCCTGTCCAGGCTCGAGCCCTTGCCAAGGGCAATCCTCCGGAACCGGCTGCTCCCTGAACTGGCGCAATCGAGTCTGGGAAAGATCGCGAGCGAATTCAATGTGAGTCTGGAGCAGGTGAGGAAACAGAATAGGCGCTTGCTTAAAGACGTGATTGATTCAGACCCATGGCCCTCGATTCTTCGCTGTAAGGTGACCGCGCTGTTGGCCGCGCGGGGAGAGTGGATTTCGATTGGCTTGCTCGAGATGAACGATCCGTGGTTCTCTGGGCTCCACGACCAAACCAGTTATATCGCCCGGCTGATCTCACTGGTCGTAACTGAAGTGAGGTGCGTCTACGAGCGCGCAGAGATCCGAATTGTCCGCGACAGCCGGATTCCACCCCGCACGTTCGCCGCCGGGTAACGATTCTCGCCTCCGTCGAGCCGTTGACACTATTGAGAAGATTCCAACCCGGCTAGTAAAACACCTAGGTTTACGGTTCTATCAAACGGGAGGAAGATAAATAGTTACTGTGTCGCTGTGGGTTTAAGCCCGGTTGCCGACACAAGGATCGAAGCAACACTGTCGAAGAGCTACTTATGACTGCTTGGTTGCGGACGTTACTCCGCGCGGGTTGCATACTCTCAATGTTTAGCACCGCTTCGCCTGGATGGGCCAGTACGTTCAGTTTCACGTCGTTGGTCGTACCGGACTCCCAAGGCGGGACGACGCTAGCCCTTGGTATTAACAATAAAGGGCAGATCGTCGGCTCTTACCGTGACATTCATGGCGTGGTGCATGGGTTCCTGCGCAATTCTGATACCAACTTTGTAGCGATCGACTTCCCCTTCAATGCTCTTGGATCCGTCGTAACGGGCATTAGCGACACAGGGGCGATTGTCGGCATGTTTACCGATGAGAGCCAAAAAAGTCACGGGTTTGTAAGGAGTCCTGATGGAACCGCTTACGATAGCTTCGATGTGCCGAGTGCGCTCCAGGGAAGCACGACTGCGTTTGGCATTGATGCTGAGGGAGAGATCGTGGGGACGTTCCAAGACGCCAGCAGGAAGTTCCACGGTTTTTTGCGCAGTGCCGACGGTAGTTCTTACACGATTATCGATGCTCCGATAGCCAACTCCGAGACACATGTTACCGGCATTAATAACAGCGGAACGACGGTGGGTTACTTCGTTTCCGATTCAGGCGCCCATTCGTTCATACGCAGTTCTGGAGCCGTTGACTACTTTATATTTGATGCACCGGACGCCACTCTCGGCACAAACGTGTCAGGTATCAACGACATGGGGCAAACCGTGGGGGTGTTTTACGGACAGACAGGCATTCACAATTTCTTACGAAGCGCCGACGGAACAGCCTACGTGGTATTCTTCGACCCCGGGGTACCTGCAGGAGATAGCTACGCGAGAGGCATAAACGACGCAGGCTACATAGTCGGTTACTCAATGGAAAGTGTCGATCACTTTCACGGTTTCGTAGCTGCGCCGCTGGAGTTCGTGCCCGAGGCCTCCTCATTGTCGCTTGTGGGCTTCGGTCTGCTCGGCGTTACTATCCTTGCTGCGATACGCCGGCCGAAGGGGCGCGCGGCAACCGCCATGCCCGACGGTCTCCACAACCCGGGCGGCTGGGTTCGTGGAAGCTTCTTAGCTACACGCGCCCTCTTTAGCGGATTGTTATCGGATTGCAGGTGGAATCGCTAGTGCAGGTCGCACGGTGCCTAACGACGTTTCTTCTGTCGGCGGCGTTCGCCGGTGGACACGTCACGGTTCTTCGTGAGCAGAACGGTCAGTACACAGTCGATCTGAACGTCCCGCCGGAAGGTATTCGAGCTGGCGAACGACTGGAGTTGTTCCTGCGAATTTCGAATTTCGCAGGTTCGGGTGACGTCGCGCCATCCGGCGTTAGCTGTGAACGGCTTTCCAGTCAGATTGCGATGCCCTCGATGCCCGGCATGCCAGTCATCATGCCGGACGTGCGTTGGCTCGGTTACCCAGGTTCTTACGGTCTGAAGACCGCCTTCCCACACGCCGGATTTTATCGAGTCAGTGTCGGCTTTGTGCCATCGCTGGCCGCTCAGTTGGTGTCCGTCACTTACCTGGTTGAGGTGCTGGACGAAAACATGAACGCGCCGGCGCTCCCGAAGCCGTACTGGCTCAAAATTGACCACGAACCCGAGCGCTTGGACGCGGGTAAGCCCGTCACGCTGTCTCTTTCCGTTTGGTCGCGGGAAATGGGCCGGGCGGTTACCGAGTTCGAAACCCTCCACGAAAAGAAAATGCACCTGATCGTTGTCAGCGAGGATTTGGGTTCTTTTTCCCACGAGCACCCGGTATTACAACCCGATGGTTCTTTCTCCGAGGTCTTTCGGTTTCCGAGCGCCGGGACGTGGGTGTTCTTCGCCGACACAGCGCCGCGTGGGTCCGGTGAGCAGGTGGCGCTCGGCTCTATGATCGTCGGTGGACGTCCGCTTCGGACTCGAACACCCTTACCGGCGGTCACGTCCGTCGCGTCCCAGGACGGGCTGACGTTGACTATGCAGCCATCGTACATAGCGGCCCGGCGCTCGATGATTTTGAGCTTTCGAATGCGGGATTCTTCTGGAAATGCGCCCATGGACCTCGAGCCGTGGCTCGGCGCGCCCGCCCATATGGTCCTGGTGGAGCAGGATGCCACAACCTTCATCCATTCGCATCCGGAACCGCGTGACGGCCAGGCCGTCAACGAAGGACTACTTTCTTTTCAGGTGCGATTCCCAAAGCCGGGTAAATACAAAGCGTGGATACAACTCAAACGGTCCGGCAAGTTACTAACGCTGCCCTTTGTCCTTAAGGCCATAAGTGAAGGAGATTAGATGATTAAGTTGATCCTGCAAACGCCAGTAGTAAAGAACTCGACACTTGCATTCGCAATTCTGGCCCTTGCGGCGAGTGCCGCCGCCGCGGTGTCATTATCGCATCTCATAGTCGATTTCAACCTGATCCCCAATGGTCATAAGCCTAAGGTGATCGGTGACTTTGCGAATGACGGTCATGCGGGATTCGGCGCACTGTCCGGCTCCCAGGGGTTCAGGCTTTACAAGTACCCCAATTGGACCTCCCAGTTGATAACCAACTATTCCCACGCCGGCGGAGATGAGGATGCGCAGGCAGTGGACATTAACGGCGACGGCGCACTGGATATAGTGGTCGGCGGACTCAGCGGTTATACATATTGGCTCGAAAATCCTCTGAAGCACGGGGCAGACCCCTACACCAGCACGTGGAATGTTCACCTCATTAACAGCGGCCCCCCCTCCCACGATATCGTTGTTGGCGACATCAACCGGGATGGAAAGGTTGACGTCGCCACGGAAAGTGGAATCTACCTGCAGGGCACAACGCCGGACAGTTGGACCCTCATAGGTCCTCAGCAGATCGGTCGAAGCTTCGAGGGTACAAGTCTCGCGAATATACTGGGCGACGGCTTTCTGGACATCGTCGCTCCGTATCAGAATGGTACACAATTCGCATGGTTTGAGAATCCGGCGCATCGGGGCGGAAATCCCGCGACTGACGTCTGGGCAGTGCACGTGATTGACGCATTTCCCGGCTTCAGCGGCGACATGACGAGCGCCGCCACGGACTTTAACGGGGACGGTCGCGTGGACGTTGCCATGACTCCTATGTACAACGACGGCAACCTGGTGTGGTATGAATCTCCCGCCGACCCGCGCACAGGAGCCTGGGTCAAGCATATCATCGGTCCGATGAGTTATGTCCACCAGGGATCGTTGCAAATCGCCGATTTCGACGGCGATGGCAGGCCGGACATTGCATTTGCCGAGCAGGAGCAATCTGCCGGCAAGCGCATCGGCGTCTACTTCAGCAGCCAGGCCGCCTCCTCATGGAACATGCAACTTCTGGCCGCCACGGGTGGACACAACTTGAAGGCCGGCATTGTTGGTAATGACAGCTACCCCAGTGTCCTGTCTGCGAACCACGGGTTCTACGGCGCCCCGAATCCCCTCGAACTGTGGAGGAATCTGGGTACCGCCGCAGGGGTTCCGCCTGTCATCAGCGGTGTCGTCGCGGTACCTGCCCTAAGTACGGCTACGATCCTGTGGACCACTGATAAAGCGGCCACCAGCCACGTTGACTATGGGAGTGCCCCGAACTATGGCCGGGCTGCCGACAGTTCCGGTCTGGTGACAAGTCACATACTCAGCCTATTCGGATTGAACTGCGGAACGCCATACGACTTTAAGGTGACCTCTATCGATTCGGGCGGAAACAGTGCCAGTTCGCCAAACGCAAGATTTTCCACCGGTGACTGCGCTGGCGGCGGCGGGCCGCAGTCCGATAACTTCAACCTAAACTCCCTGAACACTTCGCTTTGGACGTTCGTCAATCCGGCGGGCGGCAGTTACTCCCTCACAGGCGCCAATCTCCTTTTATCAGCCCCAGGGGGTTCGACTCACGATCCCGCGGGCGGCGGCGCCAACAATGCCGTGCGAATGATGCAGACTATCGCTAATGGAGACTTCGACGTGATGGTCAAATTCGACTCGATTCCAAAGAGCCGGTACACCGACGAGGGAATTATTGTCGAGCAGGACGGTAGCAACTTCGTGCGTTTCGAGCTGTATTCGGACGGTAATCAGACCTACGTATTCGCGGCTACTATCGTTGCGGGTTATGAAATCCCCAAAATCAACATGCGCGTGGCCGTCGGCGGCCCGTCGTTCTGGTTGCGGCTCGCGCGCACCGGTAATACCTGGATCGGTAGTTCGTCAACGGACGGAACCAACTATACTCCGGCGATGACTTTTAGCCAGCCCATGACAGCGGCGCGGATTGGACCCTTTGCCTCAAACTATTTGGATGTCCCTGCGATGACGCCGCCGTTCACCGCCTCGATCGACTACTTTTTCAACGCAGCGAGTCCGCTGGTTCCGTGAGTCGGACGAATCACCGCGGTTTGACCGGAATTACCGTGGGCCTGGGACTCGCTTGTTCACGTAAATCTCAAGCGGATTCGGCGCCGCGAAGAACCCGTGTGGGGAGTTTAAGATGTCCAAATCGCCATCGCCTCCCATGTCGATCACGACGGGATTGTGCCCGCTGGTGTTGGATAATACCTGCTGCGTAAAATTCCCGCGGCCGTCATTGTAAAACACCGAAACGCGTCGTTGCGGGGACTGTTCCTGCTCGGCCTCCACGAGATCCAACGTTCCATCCCCATTGATATCCGCTATTCGCACGTTGTGAGCGTCTTGAAAAGTGGAGTCGATGGTGTGCTTGATCCATTGTCCGTTCCGGCGGTCGGCAGGCGCCTCATACCAAATTAGTCCGCCGGGGGGTGGGGGCGGCGATGTCACTCCCTCAGATTGGGAAACTACTACGTCCATCCGTCCATCCCCGTTCAGGTCCGCCGCGCCGTAAACAGCCACATATGGGCCATCCGGACAGTTGTTAGACCCGCATGTATAGGTGGGCCCGATCGTATGCATCACCCACGGATCAGTGCGTGGATTGCCGCCATGTTCACGCGGATTCTCAAACCACACTGCATTGTATGGCGCCGGACCGGTGCTCAGGAGGTTGATGCTTCCATTACCGGACCCGAGGTCCAGTAAAGCGACTCCACGATTTGCATTGTTGTACTGAACCCTGGTCCAGGAAGTCGGGCTATTTTGGAAGTAAACGAAGTCCTCAGTGGCTATATCCATCTTTCCATCGCCATCCAGGTCGGCCAAAACCATGTTGTTCTCTCCCGGGCCCCCGGCTCCGATGGTATGAACAGGCCATGGATTGGTCGCGGCATTCCCTCCGCTCCCTCTTGGGTTCTCGAACCATTTGATTTGACCGTCGATGCTGGCGATCACGTCGATGGCTCCGTCACCATTCACATCGAACGCGAGCATATCCTCATAGGCGTTCCCGCTGGCCACAATCGTGTGTTTTAGCCATGGATCCGTCAGGACGCCGGAATGGGGATTTTCGTACCAGTGGATACCGATATTTTGAGGATCCGTAATGCCGATAATCGCATCCGGACGGCCGTCTCCGTCCAGATCGGCCATGGCTTTCTCAACCACGGTGCCTCCCGGTACCGGGTCGATGACAATGCGATCGAAGGGCAGGGGACCAGTCTGATTCGGAAGGGGACTGCTTGAGTTGAAAAAATAGTCCACAGAGGCGGTAAAGGCCGGCGTGTCAGAGGACGGGCCGACGTAATTCGCGGCAAATGGTCCGATTCGGTTCGTCGTGAGCGCCTGGCTGAAGACGATACCGGTTGTGAAGGTGTTCCCGTCGAGCGACCAAGTATTGGTCCAGGTGTTGCCGGCGCGGGTCACCCGCAACCAGACCGTCGGGTTCACCGGGATGGGCGTGTCGACTTGAGGCGTCTCCTGGCCGGCGATAATGCTGCTCGCGTACAAACGCGGCGTGTTGCCATCATGATAGATCTGGAACCGGAGGAAGTTGGTACCGTCCTGCTCCACAATGATTCCCTGCTGCTGATAGGCCCACATCACTGCCGACACGAACTTCACCTCGATTCCGAAATCGACGTTGGAAATGTTCTGCATGATGCGCAAGGAATTATCGGCACCACCAGCAGCGGGATCATGGGAAGTGTGGGCGGGAACTGTTATTACTGCATTGTTTCCGTTGGAGGTGACAAAGCCATCTCCCAGAGGATTGAAGGCGGTCCACAGCGACGTGTTGATCGTTGGGGCATCGAAGCTATCGGAAATCGGGCCGCCTGCCGGACAGGAACTGGTTGTGAAGGTGCCATTCGGTGAGCTTGCCGTGTTGCCGTTTGCATCGGTTGAGGTCACCTTAAAATCGTACAATTGGGCACATTGCAGCCCCGTCAGGCTAAGCCTGTGGCTCGTCACCAAAGTTGCTTGTGTCACAGTCTGCCCGTAGCCCGTCGTGGTCCCGTCATCGACGCGGCTCGTGGACGGTTTGTCAGTGGTCCAAGTGACAACCGCCGTTGTGTTGCTGGGGTTGACCGCCACGGAGGTGATGGCCGGACCCGCTCCAGTAACTGTAGTGGGATCGCTGGCCGTGGCATTAGTTGGAGCACCTCCGCCGGAGAGAGTCGCCGAGTTAGTGACACTGGAGGGCGCGTTGTTAGCCACACTCGCCGCCAACGTGATCGCCGGATGGCTCACACCCGAGGCTAGTGTGTCGCTACGCGTGCAATTTACCGTGGGCGTCAACGCGCAGGTCCAGCCCGAGCCGCTTACGGCTGTCGCGGTTAGTCCGTTGGGGAGTGTATCCGTCATAGTCAACGCGCCGGTCGTGGCGGCTGTTCCGACGTTACGAGCTGTGATCGTATAGCTGCCCGTGCCGCCTTGGGTGAAGTTGCCACTATGAGTCTTAGTGAGTTGGAGGGCCGGGCCGGTGGCGTTGGTTGTTGTGGGATCGGTGGCGGTATCGTTCGCGGTATTGGTCTCGCCGCCGCCTGCTACGGTGGCCGTGTTGGTCACGGTCGCAGGCGCATTGCTGGCCACGCTCACCGTCAGTGTGATCGCCGGATAGCTTGTGCCTCCCGCCAGCGCGTTGCTGCGGGTGCAGTTCACAGTTGGGGTGAGCGCGCAGGTCCAACCCGTGCCGCTCAACGCTGTCGCAGTGAGCCCGGTCGGGACCGTGTCGGTCATGGTCACGGTACCTGTGGTTGCAGCTGGGCCCACGTTATTTACTGTGATAGTGTAGGTGCCCGTTCCGCCTGGCGTGAAGTTGCCGCTGTGGGTCTTAGTGATTGTAATGTCAGGCACCCCGGCGGCGCTAATCGTTGTGGGATCACTGGCCGAGTCGTTCGCCGTGTTGGTCTCGCCGCCACCCGCCACGGTGGCCGTGTTGGTCACGGTCGCAGGCGCATTGCCGGCGACACTAACCGCCAGCGTGATGGCCGGATAACTTGCATTTGCGGGCAGAGCATCGGAACGGGTGCAGTTCACCGTGGGGGTGAGTGCGCAGGTCCAACCGGTGCCGCTCAACGTGGTTGCGGTGAGCCCGGTGGGAACCGTGTCGGTCATGGTCACGGTACCTGTAGTTGCAGCCGAACCCGTGTTCTTCACAGTGATCGTGTAGCTGCCGGTTCCGCCCGGCGTGAAGTTGCCGGTGTGGGTCTTGGTGAGTGTCAGATCGGGACCACCGGCATTGCGGAAGTAATCCACGGAGGCGGTAAACGCTGGCGTGCTGCTGGCCGGCTCGAAATAATTCGCTCCGAACGGCCCGATGCGGGCGGCTGTGAGAGCCTGTGTAAAGGTGACGCCGGTGGTATAAGTGACTCCGTCTTTCGACCAGCTCTCAGTCCAGGTATTACCCACCCGCTTCACTCGTAGCCAGAAGGAGGCTGCACCGGCTGCCACTACGTTATTGAGCCGGGCTGTCTCAGCGCCGGCAACGATGGTGGCGGCATATAGGCTCGTTTGACTGCCGTCCGAATACAATTCGAAACGCAGGAAGTTGCTCCCATTCTGCTCCACTATGACGCCCTCGTTGGTGTACTGAGCCGTGGGAATCGAATCGAACTTAGCAATTACATCGAAGTCAACGTTGGCGATCGTCTGCATCATGCGGACGGCATTGTCGGAACCGGATGCCGTCGGGTCGTGGGTCGCTCCACCCGGCACCGACAACAGCAGGTTGATCCCGTTGAGGGAAAAGGTGCCGCCGGCGGGATTGGTAAACGTCCACAACGAGGTGTTCAGCACCGTGCTATTGAATTCATCCGATACGGGTGCTCCGGGAGCCGCCAAAACGCGCATCCCCACCGCTAGAACACTGATGGCCGCCTTCAAGAAAGCACCGACCTTACGTGAGTCGGAAAGATGCCTCGATTTCATATACGTGATCATTTGAGTACCTCTTTGTTCGCGGAAGTCGCGTCCCCAAGACAGCGGGCCCGCGCACGGCGACGGCAACTTCGCGCGATTGAACTTTATCCAGATGGCATTAAGACCTCACGTCATAAGGGGCTGTCATTAGTGCGGGGCAACACAGAGTGTGGGGTCTCGATGGCGGACGGAAGCAACTATATACTGGCCGAGCCCGCTGGAACCTTGACCGATGATTACCGGGGTCTTTTTAAGATTAGGACGTCCTGGCCGTTGGGGGACTCGACATCGGGTATGAAGTCTAACAACTGAAAAACGGATCCAAAGATCTCTATCATCCGCTCACGTGTTTGGTGCACGTCCCATGATCCGATTGCCCGGGTCGAGAGGGAGGCATTCGGATCCTTTGCGGTCAGGGTGAAGTCGCGAACTTTCCGCATCTGCTCCCGGGCGTGCGGGCCCAGTTGGATTTCGTGGAAAAGCTTGCCATGCACGGTGCAGATGAATATCGCGCCGGGCCGAGAGATCCGGTATAGCTCTTTCAACCAATTGGTCTGGAGGTCGAGCGGAATGTGTGTGAACACGGACGAAGCGAATATCAAATCGAACTCGTTGTCGCGGGCCCAGGAAAGGGGGGGAGTTAGCTCGTTTTGGTAGAATTCCGGCCCGGGCACGTTGCTCTGACACCACTCAACGCACGTCGGGTTCGCGTCGGTACCGACCAGACGCACCTCCTCGATGCACCGCAGAAGGCGCAACAACCTTGCGGAGCCGCACCCGAATTCCAGAACGGACCCCATCGTTCTCAGGTTGAACGACCACGGCTCCAGGAAACGCAGAAGATGATGCATCTGGTGGTACGCTTCGTAAAAGAACTTGTTGTCTGCGTACGGGGCTTCGAGGGCGTGCTCATCAAGCGTCTTTGTCATGAGGCGGATCTGCCTGGTCATGGCCGGACCGGGTTCGCAATCTCGAAACCACTGTGGGCCAACCTTCTTCCGAATGTAGTCGTGAAATCTCTGTTTGGCCAACTGATGTTGGAAGTACCATCGCATTTCGAGTGGTACAAGCACTCTCACGACGGGCTTGAATGGATTTATCAAAGTTTCTATTGCTGCTTCTGGTCTCATTTGTCCCTCTCGGGCCGGCTCATTATCGAAGGTCGTCAATTAAGGAGCCAGCGGATTCGCGGCGTTGAAAAAGTAGTCGATGGAGGCGGTAAAGCCCGGCGAACTGCTCGGAGTATTGGCAAAGTTCGCCACAAAGGGACCGATCCGCCCTGCCGTCAACGATTGCGTGAACGTCACCCCCGTGATATAAGTGTTTCCGTCCGTGGACCAACTCTCGGTCCAGCTATTGCCCGTGCGCTTAATCCGGAGCCAGAATGACGCCGCACCGGCCGCTATCGGCGTGTTGACCTGGGTCGTCTGTGCGCCTGCAATGATGGCTGCCCCATATAGGTAGGTGCTAGCGCCATCCGAATAAAGTTCGAAACGCAGGAAGTTGTTGCCGTCCTGTTCGACAAGAATGCCTTCATTTGAGTACTGGGCTGCTGGAATCGAGTCCAGTTTGACAAATACGTCGAAATCCACGTTGCCGATCGTTTGCATCATTCGCACGGCATTGTCTGTTCCGGTGGCTGTCGGGTCGTGGATCGAACCAGCAGGAACCGATAGGAGTAGATGCGTGCCGCTGAGTGAATAGCTGCCGCCTGCCGGGTTGACAAACGTCCAGAGCGAAGTATTGAGCGAGCTCGAGTCGAAGTTGTCGGATTGTGGAACGCCGGCTCCCCCGCAACTAACCGTGTTAAATGTCCCGTTAGGCGAACTGGCGCTGTTGCCGCCGGAGTCGGCGGACGTCACCTTATAGTTGTATAGCGTTCCGCAGCTCAGGCCCGACAGGCTCAGGCTGTGACTTGTCACCAGGCTTGAGTTACTGGTAACGCCGCCATAGGTCGTCGAGGTCCCGTAATCCACTCGACTGCTGGCCTGTTTATCGGTTATCCACGTGATGGTAGCCGTGCTCTGTGACGGGGACGAGCTCACATTGCTGATAACCGGCGGCGTCCCTGACGTCGAACCGGCGTTGCGGAAGTAGTCTATCGACGCGGTGAATGCGGGCGCGTTGCTGGCCGGGTTCGCCCAATTGGCGCCAAATGGACCGATGCGCGCGGCGGTCAGGGCCGCAGTAAACGGGACGGCCGATGTATAGTTGCTTCCATCCGTCGACCAGCTTTCGGTCCAGCTATTGCCCGTGCGCTTGACACGCAACCAGAATGACGACGCCCCGGCCGCAACCTGTGAATTGATCTGTTGCGTCTGGCTGCCACCCGTAATGGCAGCTCCGTACAGGTACGTGTGGCTGCCATCCGAATACAGTTCGAAGCGCAGGAAGTTACTGCCATCCTGCTCGACGATGATTCCTTCATTGGAGTACTGGGCACTGGGGATCGAATCGAATTTGACAATCACATCGAAGTCCACATTGCCGATCGCCTGCATCATCCGGACGGCGTTGTCGGTGCCCGTTGCTGTCGGATCGTGAATCGCCCCGCCCGGCATAGATAACAGCAGGTTCGTGCCATTGAGCGAGAAGCTGCCCCCTGCGGGATTGGTGAATGTCCACAAAGACGTGTTGAGCGTCGTACTGTTGAATTCGTCCGATAAGGGCCCGCCTGAGCTCCCGACAGCAACGGTGGTGGAGTCGGTGGCGGTATCGTTCGAGGTGTTGGTCTCCCCGCCGCCCGCCACGGAAGCAGTGTTGGTCACAGTCGCAGGCGCATTGTTGGCGACGCTCACCCCAAACGTGATGACCGGATAACTCGCGTTTGAGGCTAGCGCGTCGCTTCGAGTGCAGTTCACGGTAGGAGTGAGGGCGCAAGTCCAGCCTGTGCCGCTCAACGCTGTTGCGGTTAGCCCGGTTGGGACCGTGTCGGTCATGGTCACGGTGCCTGTGGTTGGAGCCGAGCCCACATTATTGACGGTGATGGTGTAGCTGCCCGTCCCGCCTTGTGTGAAGTTGCCGGCGTGGCTCTTGGTGACCGTTAGATCCGGCACCCCGGGGACGCTGATCGTTGTAGGATCGCTCGCCGTATCATTCGCGGTATTGGTCTCGCCGCCGCCCGCCACGGTGGCCGTGTTGGTCACGGTCGCAGGCGCATTGCTGGCCACGCTCACCGTCAGTGTGATGGCCGGATAGCTTGTGCCTCCCGCTAGCGTATTGCTGCGGGTGCAGTTCACGCTCGGTGTGAGCGCACAGGTCCAGCCCGTGCCGCTCAACGCGGTTGCGGTCAGGCCGGTGGGGACCGTGTCGGTCATGGTCACGGTGCCTGTGGTTGCAGACGAGCCAACATTATTCACTGTGATCGTGTAGCTGCCCGTGCCGCCTTGCGTGAAGTTACCGGTATGGGTCTTGGTGACGGTAAGGTCGGGCACCCCGGCGGCGCTGATCGTTGTGGCATCGCTCGCCGTATCGTTCGCGGTGTTGGTCTCGCCGCCGCCGGCTACGGTGGCAGTGTTGGTCACGGTCGCAGGCGCATTACTGGCGACGCTGACCGCGAGTGTGATCGCCGGATAGCTGATGCTTGCGGCCAGGGGGTCGCTGCGCGTGCAGTTTACAGTGGGGGTAAGGGCGCAGGTCCAGCCGGTGCCGCTCAACGCTGTCGCGGTGAGCCCGGTGGGGACCGTGTCGGTCATGGTCACTGCGCCCGTGGTTGAGGCCGAACCTACGTTTTTCACAGTAATCGTGTAGCTGCCCGTTCCGCTCTGGATGAAGTTGCCGCTGTGGGTCTTGGTCAGCGTCAGATCAGGCACGAGACTCGAACTGGCGTTGCGGAAGTAGTCTATTGACGCGGTGAATGCGGGCGCGTTGCTGGCCGGGCTCGCCCAGTTGGCGCCAAACGGACCAATTCGCGCGACAGTCAGGGTCGCAGTAAACGGGACGGTCGATGTATAGTTGCTTCCATCCGTCGACCAGCTTTCGGTCCAGCTATTGCCTGTTCGCTTGACACGCAACCAGAAGGATGACGTCCCCGCCGCAACCTGCGAATTGATCTGTGGCGTCTGACTGCCAGCAATGATGGCAGCTCCGTATAGGTACGTATGGCTGCCATCCGAATACAGTTCGAACCGCACGAAGTTACTGCCATCCTGCTCTACGATGATTCCTTCATTGGAGTACTGGGCCGTGGGGATCGAATCGAATTTGACAATCACATCGAAGTCCACGTTGCCGATCGCCTGCATCATTCGGACGGCATTGTCGGTGCCCGTTGCTGTCGGATCGTGAATAGCCCCGCCCGGCATAGATAACAGCAGGTTCGTGCCATTGAGCGAAAAGGTGCCACCTGCGGGATTGGTGAATGTCCACAAAGACGTGTTCAGCGTCGTACTGTTGAATTCGTCGGCGACCGGGCCGCCGGGGGGTGGCCCAGAACTCACAGAGGCAAGACGGGCGAGCACGTTCTGAGTGATCTTTTGAGCGGCTGCACTGGATACCACCGGGCGTTCGCTTGGAGCATTGAAGTCGTCAAGTCCCCAGGGCCATTGCATCGTGCCAGTAGCAAAGACGGTCGCCCCGCTCGAAGCCGTATACGACGTCATGTCCATGAACGGATAATGACTCGCGTCGGCATTATTGACTGGAATAGGTGAGTGTCCAATCACCGCCGTCCCCGCGGGTGAGTTGCCGGCCAGCATGCCGTCCACTTCGTAGCCCCCCAAACCCACGAGATGGGAGCCGTTGGAAAGGCCCGAACCTGCCAGAGCCCAGCTGGAAGCGTCCGCGATCACGACGTCCAGACACTGTGAGGTAAGCGGGCACCCGACTCCGTCTTCGATGTACTCTACGCCCAGCAGCACCTCTTCAGAAGGCTTGCACGGGTTCTCCCGCCACCTGCTGGTCACGTAGCAGGTACTGCTCATGGGATCTTCCGCCGACGCATGATCCTTATAGCCAACGATAGTGCGGTCCGCAACGCCGTTGATAGGGCTGGATTCCAGGCGGATCTGCCAATAGCAGGTATTGGAGGAAAAGAAACCAAGCCCAACACCTTGGTCACGTGCCGCCTCCACGTTCGCTCTCATTTGCCAGGACCAATACTCGTCATGTCCTACCGATAGAAAAGCCTTATGGGTCGTAATGAGGTTGGCATTTTCGTGGACGGCGATATTGTCACAGTACGTGACATCATACCCCTGCATTTCCAGCCACCGGACCATATTGTATTCCCATCGGAGGAAGAACATGGAGCCGACCTGATTCGCATAAACTGAATTGCTGTCTATGAAATAGGGCCGATTGAACGAGACTTTGCGCGCTTCGCCCGAGGGACTGTTAAATGAGTAAAGGGACTTGCCGCCTACGCTGGGACCCGGCCAGTTATTGTAAGCCTCAAATGTGCTGGCGCTCTGTTGGTAGAGGTAAGTGGAAGGGCGGCCATCCTCCCGCACAACAAAAAGACTGTAGCTTTGTTTATTAGATCCCGAGGCAGTCAACTTAGTCAGGTAAATGCCGCTGATCCACGAGTTGGGAATCGTTAGAACGTAGGGATTCACCCAGTTGCATTCGATCAACCCCGTTGTTGGATCAGCAGATGGAATAGTTTGATTGACTCCCGTCAGAGTGACGGCGTTTATCATCTGCCGTCCACCGGAACCACCGTACCAACCCATTCGAAAGACTTCCAGTGTGTAGGTCGGAGCCGAAGTACTAACGAAAAATCTGATCTGTCCGCCGACAGGTACGCTTGTGAGCGAGGCATAGCCCTCAATCTCTCGATTCAGCGCCGGATTCGACAACTGCCAGGCGGTGGTTCCTGGGTTCGCGTTTTCCGTCTGGATAGGGTTAGCGCCATGAGCCTTCTGGCCAATGAGGCAAACGAAGATACTTACACAAAAAATCTGTTTCATAGTCTCCTCCGGGCAGACAGGGGCCTTCCGAGGCTCAAGCCAAATACGTTGTTAAGTGACGAATCTCCGCCTTTTACGCCTACCGCTCAATGATCATCACAGTGAAAAGACGAGAAAGAACTGTGCAGGAAGAAAGGTGAAGCTGTTTACAAGCTTAAAACCAGCTAGTTGCATCTCGGCCGTAACAAGGGACTCCGTAAGTGGAACTACGGACGAAGGAGGCGGCTTGCGGTAGTCGATGATAACTACGCGGCCGTGAGGCTTCAAGGACGCAAGCACCATCAAGTAGTAGAATGGGCGATTTGCTACTAAAGGCAAAACGTTGTACAAGAAGATCGTGTCTACTTGGCTCGGAGGCAGTCGGTGATCTTCATCACCGGCCTCCACGTCCAACTCATTGGATGGGGCCTCTTTTTTGGAGGCCTGAAGCAGAGGTGCGATCGCGTCGATGACATAGACTGTGTGGGCGCTTCGGGCGAACCGTCTCGCGAAATAGCCGTCGCCCGATTCGATCGAGGCAATGTCCTCGTTCGATTTGATCCCGAGAGCGGCAACGACATTGTCCGGCAGTTGCCACGCGTCGCGCATCGGATCGCGGAGTAAACGGCTGTACTCCTCGCGCGCCTGACGGCTACTCTCTGAATTCGTCTGTTGAGCAATCATCGCCGAAATTACGAGGGAAACGAAGAGAAAAGGCAGTTTTAGCATATTTATAGACCTATTACTGTAACTTGACCGAAACTCACGTCGGCTCGATGCGCGCCAAGCACGATGGAACCCTGGCTCAGTTCGCCGTCGACCTCCAGATTGTACGTGGCGGGTTCGGACGTCCCCGAAGGCCAAACCTTATAGCTGTAATGAGAGCCTCCGATCGAGTTGTGCTGGACACGGAACTTAAACATGTACTTGACTCCGAGGCTCAGCGTGAAACCGCTGGTATTCTGGATCATCACGTGTTCAGGCGTGGTCGGTGTGTTTTCCCAGATGTTGAGTCGGGCGAAAGGCGCATTTTCCATGCTGTACCATCCGAGGCCCGGGAACGGATGGCCCGTGCGCGGTTGATCTGGCAACGGCACACCGTATTGGAGCGTGGTGTGACCCTGCCATCCCACTACTATGGCCGGCGCGGCAAAATCATGACAGTCGAGCGCATTCAGCGTTGCTTCGAGCGTGACTTCGTAGTCTTTCCAGCTGCTCCTATCCCCGAGCGTGATCAGGCGGTCATAGCCCGTCTGGGTATTGCGCAGCGTACCATCCATCTGGATTTGCCACATTCCGTCTGCAATCTGAGCGACCGACTGAATGTTCGAAACAGATGACCAAGTAATGGTGTATGGAAGAGGCCATGTCTGCCCGGCTACGTAATTGAGCGTCACCATATGCGTTGTCTGATTGTTCAGATTGTCCACAGCCGTGAAAACGACCGTGTTGGCGCTCGGGTTGAGGCTGGCATAGTCAATCTCGGCGTTGAAGTCACCCGGCGCAACCAATCGGAACTGGTTTTCGCCCACCCAAAGGTTTTGTGCCGGCCCGCCGTTCAGCGAATAGGTAAGGGTCTTGATGCCGTTCGAATCCGACGCGTTCCCGAGTATGTTCACCCATTGTTGGGGTTGACCGTGTTGGCCAAATGTCTGGTTATCGCCATACCAGATACTGATCACGGGAGGAGCAGTGGAAGTGACAAATGGTTGCCCGTCTTCAGTAGACGGCAGCGCTGCCCGGTTGACGAAATAATCGATGCTGGCCGTGAATGCGGGTGCAGGATTGCCATTTGGGCCGTTGTTTCCGACGTATGGTCCAATTAGATTCGTGCTGAGGGTGTAATTGAACGTCACCGCCGGCGTCCACCGCTGTCCATCGTAGGAATAGCTGAAGTTCCACGTATTTCCGGACCGTTTTAGTCGCATGTAGTTATTGGGACCGTTCCGGATCCGGCTGTTCAACTGGACGGTTGGATTACCGCCTGCAAAGCTGGCAGCGAAAACAGTTGTCTGACAGTCCGCCTGGAGAATGTCGAACCGCAGATAGGTTTGGGAATCCTGTTCGACGATCAGGCCTTGATCCTGGTACTGGGAACTCACGACCGATCGAAACTTGATTTCCACCTCAAAATCGACGTTGGCGATGGACTGCATGATGCGGGGGGTGGTATTTCCCCCTGTCCACGCGTCATGGTTCTGGCCAGCCGGCACGGAGAGCAGCGCATTGGTGCCGTTAAGACTTACCGTTCCGTCCTGCAGCGGGTTAACGAAGGTCCAGAGGCTTGTATTGAGCGAGGTAGAATCGAAATTGTCGGACACTGGACCGCTCGACGTACCAATATTGGTGGGATCGCTCGCGTTATCATTCGCGGTGTTGGTCTCACCGCCGCCCGCTACGGTGGCCGTGTTGGTCACGGTTGCAGGAGCATTGTTGGCGATGCTTACCGACAGTGTGATGGCTGGATAACTTGTATTTGCGGCTAGCGCATTGCTGCGGGTACAGTTCACGGTGGGGGTGAGCGCGCAGGTCCAGCCCGTGCCGCTCAACGCAGTCGCGGTGAGCCCAGTGGGAAGCGTGTCGGTCATGGTCACCGTGCCTGTGGTTGCAGCGGAACCCGCGTTATTCACAGTAATGGCGTAGCTGCCCGTCCCGCCTCGCGTGAAGTTACCGGTATGGGTTTTGGTGACGGTGAGATCGGGAACCCCGGCGGCGCTGATCGTTGTGGGATCGCTAGCCGAATCGTTCGCCGTGTTGGTCTCGCCGCCGCCCGCTACGGAGGCCGTGTTGGTCACGGTCGCAGGCGCATTGCCGGCGACACTAACCGCCAGCGTGATGGCCGGATAACTTGCATTTGCGGCCAGAGCATCGGAACGGGTGCAGTTCACCGTGGGGGTGAGCGCGCAGGTCCAACCGGTGCCGCTCAACGCGGTTGCGGTGAGTCCGGTGGGAACCGTGTCGGTCATGGTCACGGCGCCCGTGGTCGAGCCCGAGCCCACGTTATTCACATTGATCG
>JAOAPQ010000433.1 GCA_025462965.1 Bryobacterales bacterium | reverse complement strand
CAGAAGCTTCCCGAAGGTTTCCAGCGCAGCGAATTTCTGGTGAAACATGGGATGCTTGACGCGGTGGTGCCGCGCGCGGAAATGAAAGCCTTCATCGCCCAGGCGCTCACCTTCTTCGCTGGCGCTCCCAAGGCATGACGTATCCGGAATCCGTCCGGTACCTCTACTCGCTCGGCAATGAGCTCCAGACCGCGAAGTTCGATCTCGAGCGGATCACCAAGATCCTGGAAGCGCTGGGCTCGCCGCACCGGCAGGGGCGTTTCATCCATGTAGCGGGAACCAACGGGAAGGGCTCGACGTGCGCGATGATCGAAGCCGGATTGCGCTCTGCGGGAGTTCGAACCGGGCTCTATACATCTCCGCACATGCAGCAACCCACCGAGCGCATCCGCATTTCCGGCGTCCCGATATCCCCCGATCGCTTCGCCGGCGTTTTTTCCGAAGTACACGACTGCGCGGAACACTTGCTGGCTACCGGGGACCTCGACCTGCATCCTACTTACTTCGAGACCGTCACCGCGATGGCGTTCGTGGTCTTCGCGCGGGAAGCCGAAATCACGGTTCTCGAGACGGGGCTCGGCGGGCGCCTGGATGCGACGAATGTTGTTACGCCGGAACTTTCCGTCATTACGCAGGTCGATTTCGACCACGAGAATTTCCTGGGTAACACTATCGAATCGATCGCGGGAGAGAAGGCCGGCATACTCAAGCCGAACGTGCCGGCCGTCTTTTCCGTTCAACGTCCGGAAGCCGCGGCGGTACTCGAACGGCATACGCCGTTCCGCCGCACTTCCGAATGGCCAGTCGAAGCTCTCGAGATCGATAAGTGGGGCAGCCGCTTTCAACTGCACGGCGAGACGATTGTTTGTCCCCTGGCGGGCCGCCACCAAGTGGAGAATGCCCGCACGGCGGCCGTGGCGCTGCATCAGTTCGGGGTGGCGCCGGCGTTCGCGAACGCGCGGTGGCCGGGCCGCCTGGAACGGGTTGCTACGAACCCCGACGTCATCGTCGATGGAGCGCACAACCCGGCCGGAGCGCGTGCTCTGGCGGCCTACATCGAGGAGTTCTTCCGGGGAGAGCCGCTACGGCTTATTTTCGGCGCGATGCGAGATAAGGCCGTTGGCGAAATCACGGATGTTCTTTTTCCACTGTTTGAGGAGGTCATAGTGACGGCGCCCAATCAACCTCGCGCGCTCTCGCCTGAGGTTTTGCGGAACATGTCCGACCATGAGAATATCCGCACGGCGGAGACTCTTGCGGAAGCACTGGCCCTGCCGCGGAACACAACGACCTTTGTGACAGGTTCCCTCTTCCTGGTCGCCGAAGCGCAGGCGCTTTGTTGTTAAGGTAGACTCCGGAAAGAACGACAGGCCACAAAAGACGATGGCCTGTCCCACTAACCGCGTAACCTTTTTCCCGTCCGACGGTATGAACTCTCGTGGCCTTTCTCGTTCAGGATATCCGCTACGCCGTCCGCACGCTCACGAAGGCTCCTGTCTTCGTCACCGTCGCGGTGCTTTCGCTCGCGCTCGGTATCGGGGCGAATACCGCGATCTTCACTCTGGTCGACCAGGTTCTGTTGCGGCTCCTGCCCGTGAAGGACCCGGAGCAGCTCGTGTACCTGGCCGGGCGTGGGCATCACTATGGCAGCAACAACGGACGGGACAAGCTTTCCTATCCGATGTACGCTGAAATCCGCGAAAAGAACCAGGTCTTCAGCGGCATGTTCTGCCGCTACAACACGACTATGAGTCTTTCGTTCGAGGGCAGAACGGAGCGCGTCTCGGGAGAACTGGTCTCCGGCAATTACTTTCCGGTGCTCGGCGTGGGCGCTGCCATCGGGCGCGTCTTCACGGCTGGTGACGACCTCCAGCAGGGCGGTCATCCCATCGCAGTTCTGAGTTACGTCTATTGGGAAAGCCGTTTCGCTAAAGATCCGCGTGTGATCGGGAAGAAGCTGATTCTGAACGGCTATCCCTTCACAATCGTCGGCGTCAGCCAACGCGGGTTCGACGGAACGGACGCCGGCGTCTCTCCCGAGATCCGCATCCCCGTGACGATGAAGGCGCAGGTGACCGCCGGGCCCTGGATGAGTCTGAACGAACGGCGCGAGCGCTGGGTGAATGTCTTCGGGCGTTTGAAACCGGGCGTGTCCGTCACGCAGGCGAAGGCGGGATTGCAGCCGCTGTTTCACCAGATGCTGGAACGCGAAGTGCGCGAGAAGGCTTTCGCAAAAGCCGCCCCGCTCACCAAGCAAAACTTTCTGAAGATGTGGGTGGACGTGCAACCCGCCGCAACCGGCAGCTCCGAGCTGCGGCGGCAGTTCTCGAAACCGCTGCTGGTGTTGATGGCGATCGTGGCGCTGGTCCTGCTGATCGCGTGCGCGAATGTGGCGAACCTGCTGATTGCCCGGGCCACCGCGCGGCAGAAAGAGATCGCGGTGCGCCTGGCCCTGGGAGCCGGCCGCTATCGGATCGTCTCGCAATTGCTGGTGGAGAGCCTGCTGCTCGCGAGCGCAGGCGGCCTCGCGGGACTGGCGCTCGCCGCCTGGATCGACCGCATTCTGCTCAGCTTCCTACCGCCCAGCAACACGCCCCTCACCATCTCGAGCGCGCCCGATTGGCGCATTCTGAGCTTCAATCTGGGCGTTTCGCTCCTGACCGGGATCGTCTTTGGGCTCGTTCCTGCGTTGCAATCGACGCGCCCGAATCTCGCGACGACGCTGAAAGACCAGGCGGGCAGCGTGGTGGGGGGAACCTCGGTGAACTTCCGGAAGGCGCTGGTGGTGGCGCAGGTGACGCTCTCGCTGCTCCTGCTGATCGGCGCCGGATTGTTCATCCGCAGCCTGCAAAACCTGCGCGGTCTTGATCCTGGATTCCGTACCCAGAACCTGCTTTCGTTCACCGTCGACCCCTCACTGAACGGCTACAAGCCGGCGCGGAGTCTTCAGTTCTACAGAGAGTTATTTGAAACCGCCAATGCGCTCCCCGGGGTGCAGTCAGCGGCGTTCGCGGTGATGCCTGTCCTCTCCGGCGGCGAGTGGGACAACTCCGCGACCGTCGAGTCCTACAACGCCAAGCCGGGGGAATTTGTCGATCCCCATATGAATTTCATCTCGCCACTCTATTTCAAGACGCTAGATGTGCCGATTCTGGTAGGCCGCGACTTCAACGTCCGCGACGACAAGGAATCCCCAAAAGTCGCCATCGTCAATGAGAAGTTCGCCAAGCGCTATTTCGGAAGCACCAACGCCGTTGGGCGTCACATCGGGATGGGCAGCGATCCGGGCACTAAGACCGACATTACGATCGTCGGCGTGGCCCGCGACACCAAGTACGAGAGTATGCGGGAAGAGGTCCCGTATGAGGTTTATCAGCCTTATAAGCAGGTGCCTTTCGTGATCGGAATGTATGTTTATGTCCGTAGCAGCCATTCTCCGAAAGAGATGTTCAACACTCTTCGGCGCACGGTTCAGCAACTCGATTCCAATCTGCCGGTGTCCGATATGGTGACTCTCGAGAAACAGATGGATGATTCCCTTGTGACGGAACGGCTGGTAGCCAACCTTTCGAGCGCGTTCGGAATGCTGGCGACGCTGCTCGCCGGCATCGGGCTTTACGGGGTGATGGCTTACATGGTGGCGCGGCGTACGCGGGAGATCGGCATCCGCATGGCGTTGGGCGCGCGCGGCGGGGACGTGATCTGGCTGGTGATGCGCGAAGTCCTGCTGTTGGTGGTAATCGGCCTGGTGATCGGATTACCGGCGGCGCTGGCGCTCACGAGGCTGGTGCAGACTCAGCTTTACGGCATCACACCCAACGATCCAGTGACGATCGCAGTCGCAGTGATCGGGATCGCCAGCGTGGCGCTGCTCTCCGGCTATCTTCCGGCACGGCGCGCAACGCGAGTGGATCCCATGCGGGCGCTGCGCTACGAATAAGTCCGCAGGTACCGGTACTTAGTCGCTCCCAGGATGAGAGAGCTAGGGCGTTTCGTACTCCGCACCTTGGTACGGTCGGAGTACGGAAGCAGCTATGAGAACAAAAGCAACACTCGTCATCGGAGCCTTTATCTTCACATCGTCCATCGCATTCGCTAACATCGGGACGATCGGTATTAGCAATGTTAGCGGAGCAAAGGATTCGGCGAACGAGTTGATTGGCCCATACTACGGCCCTTTCAACGGAGTCACAACGATGGTTTTTTGTGACGATCTCAATCACAATATCTGGATCGGCGCGGCGCCCACAACGGTGAACGTGTCGTCCATCGGCAACCTCAGCCTCACCAGGTTTGGTGGCCCCAATGCTCCCACGGCGCCGGTAGCTACCGCCGATTACGAGCAAATTTTCTATCTCAGCACCTTTCTTGCGACACCGAATCTCCAGAACCCATACCCGACGTTCACTTCGGGAACGAACAGCCCGAACTCGAATGTGCAAGCGGACATTCAGGATGCTATGTGGAGCTACTTCGCTCCCAACACGGAGAATATCGGCACGAACCAGGTGAATTACTGGGTAACCAAAGCGGGCGCGAATTATCGGAATTACGATTATTCGACGTTCAGGATCCTGACTGACAGCAGCGATCAGTACGGCGGTATCCAGGAACTCTTTATCAACACCAACGTACACGGCGATGTGCTTACACCTACACCCGAGCCCGGCTTCTGGGGTCTGTTGACCGCAGGCGCGGGAGCCCTTGGGGTTTGCCTTTATCGGCGGAAACGCGCAGTGTAGCGTTCAGCAAAGAGAAGACAGGCCACAAAAAACGATGGCCTGTCCTACCTGTCTTTCCAGCCGGGGCCGAAAATTACACGGCCCGGCCGCTCGCTCGTTACCTTCCCATCCTTTACTGCCGCCTTGCCATTGACCAGCACATCCCGGAACCCGACCGAATACTGGTGCGGCTTCTCAAACGTACTCTTGTCGCTCACCGTCGCCGCATCGAACACCACCACATCCGCCTTCATCCCCGGCCGCAGAATCCCTCGATCCGCAATCTTCAACCGCTCAGCCGGCATTCCGGACATCCGGCGCACAGCGTCCTCCAGCGTCAGTACGTGGCGCTCCCGCACGTACACTCCCAGCACGCGCGCGAAGGTCCCATAACTCCGGGCGTGCGGCGCCGCCCGCCCGAACACCGGAATTTCGCCATCCGACGCCACCATCGTGTAAGGCGACCGCATGATCCGCTCTACATCCTCTTCTGAAATCGCGTGGTATACGGCTGAACACGGCCCCTTCCGCTGCAGCTCCATCGCTGTATCGGCCGCGTTCTCGATCGTTACCGGCACGCCGCGCGCCCGCGTCAAGTCCGCCAGGCTCTTCCCCGCGAGCGACGCGTCGAATGCACAATTCGCGATCACCACATTCTTCGGATCGCCGCCGCCGCGGCCATCGCGAATGTTAGCGATCATCTCCCGGCGGATCTTCTCGCGCGAGCCCGCCGCATCCAGCCGCTCGACGAGCGCCTTCTGTCCGCCCGCTTGCGACCACTGCGGAAACAGCGCCGCGATTCCCGTGCTCGAGGCTGTATACGGATACTGATCCATCGTGACGTCCACGCCGCGCGCCCGCGCCTCTTCCACCAGTTTCAGCGTCGCGACGCTCTGTCCCCAGTTCGCGCGGCCAATCACCTTGTGATGAGTCACCTGCGTCGGAAGGCCACCCTCTTCGCCGATGCGAATCGTCTCCCGCACGGAATCAAGAATGTGATCGCCCTCGTCGCGCATGTGTGATTGGTGAATGCCCCCGAACGCGCCTACTACCTTGGCGATCTCGATCACCTCTTCGGTGTTCGCGAAATTCCCCGGCACGTAAAACAGCCCTGTCGATAAGCCCATCGCGCCGTCCAGCATGGCCGTGCGCGCCAGCCCCTTCATCTTCGCGATTTCTTCCGGCGTCGCCTGCCGGTTCACCAGCCCCATCACTTCGGAGCGGATGCTCCCGTGTCCCACAAAGCTTGCAACATTGATGCTGACGGGCGTCTGCGCGATCTTGGCCAGGAACGGCGCGAGCGGCACGGGCGAGTTTCCGTCCGGCCCTTCAATCATAGTGGTGACGCCTTCGCGCAGATAGTTCTCAGCCGTGGGAACCTCGAATATCCCGCGCCGCCCGTGTGAATGAATGTCGATGAAACCGGGCGCGACTATCAGTCCGCGCGCGTCAATGGTGTCCTGGGAAGTCGCGCCGGAAAGCTTCCCAATCGCGGCGATGGTATCTCCGCGAATCCCGACGTCGCCATAGAACCACGGATTCCCGGCGCCATCGACAATCTTTCCCCCGGTGATCAAGACATCAAACTGCGCGCACAACAATCCAGGAAATAGCAGTAGCCAGACAAGACGCATTTCAAGATGGTACCGCCGCAGGCCTTACTTGAGTCCCGAGACGCCGCTCTTGGCGTCCGCAATTGCCACATGGTTTGCGTCCAGAATCGTCCCGAGTGTTTGATCGAGGGTCACGCGCCCATCGCTGTAGCCGACCAGCGCCGCAGTCTCCGAGGACTTCGCTGCCGCCAAATCGCGCTGGTTCTGAACCACGGTATAGGGCGTTGACGCCCCAAGTGCGTACTTCTTCTGCTCGGCGGCGAACAGCTGTTCGGCCAGTATGCGGTTCCTCACGGCCGCCTCATACCGCGCACGCGACTGTTTGACCGCCACCACGGCGCTCAACACGTCCACCTCCAGCTGCTTCAGATCTTTCTGCGTAGCGAGTTGCGTCTGCCGCAGTGAAAGCTGGTCGATTCCGAAATCCGCCTGAGCCTGCCGGTTCCCCAGCGGAGCCGAGAACAACACGCCCGCACGTTCCGAAGGAAAGTCGCGCCGCAGCACCTGGCCAAGCGCATTACCCATGCCGCCGACGAAGTAAGGATCGGCGACCCTCCCGGCGCGTTGGGCCGTCGGGTTCGGCGTTCCCGCCAGACCCGCCTGGCTCTGCGAAGCGAACACAGTCAATGAGGGCAATATGCCATTCGTTGTCCCGAGAGCCGACACCTCCGCCGTCTTGATATTAGCGACCTCAGCCAGAAGATCGCTCCGGTTCGCCAGCGCCGTCTTCATGAGATCGCCGACCGGCGGAAGCTCGTCCTTGTCGGGAATCGCGATCCGGTCGAGCGGTTCGATGTGGACGCTCTTCAGCACGGGATCCGCCAGCCCGATGCGGCTGATCAGATTCTTGAGCTGGAGTTCTTTCTGCTCCAAGTTAGCTTCCGAGACAACCAGGTCCTGCTCGCTCACCGCCAACTGCGATTCCGCCGTCGTGATATCTAACGGCGCGAGCGTTCCCAGTTCCACGCGCTTCCGGTTCTCCTCCAGGAACGAACGCGAAACTTCGAGTGTGCTCTTTTTCGCGGTTACATCGTCGCGATCCGCCACCAATGTGTAATACGCGTTCAGCACGCTCGCCACAACGCTGATCACCTGCGCCCGAAAGTTGAGATCCGACGTCTGCCGGTTGATCTTCGCGACCGTAATTGTGCGCTCGTTCACCCCCACGCCGAATCCGCGCAGCAGACTAAGCTGGCCTGAAATCAAAAGCTGCGGCGCCATCGAGGGATTCAGAAAATCCGTCGGCGCATTCTCGCGCAAGTAGTGTTCGTTGTAGGTGAGCGTCACGCTCCCGCCGAGCAGGAAGCCCTCCTGAATGGACGAACTGTAGGACCGTGTGTCCGAGACCAGATTCGGCAACCCGCTCAATTGGGAGTTCGGCTGCGGCGCGGATCTGTGCGCGAAGGCACTGGTGTCCTGAATGGACGGATCAAGCGTCTGCGTGACCGGGCCCACCTGCGCGATGGTCGCATTCCCGGTATTGCTGGCGCCCCCGTTGCTGCCGTTGATGTTAATGCCCGCGGCCGCTTGGCTGCCGGCCACGCCCTGACCGCTCGCCACGGTGCCCGCCTGAGAGGCAGCGCTGGGGACGCCCGGCAGAGCGCCCCCGGCCTGCGCCCGTTCTATTTTCCAATCCGCCGAGATCGCGTTGTAGCGCGCGATCTCAATATCAATATTGTTTTCGAGCGCCAGAGCCACTGCGTCTTGCGCTGTCAGGTAGAGCGTGCCCGCGCGCACCAATCTGGCCAGACGCCCGGAGTTCAACAACCGGGCGGGGGGCACAGTGGTCGCCAGATACGGCCTCCACAACACGGGCGCCGAGGGTCGCTGCGGTTCGATCGAAGCCGTCTGTCCCCACGCCACTGAGCAACACAGCAGCACGGCGACCGCACTGTTGAAGTACCGGCGGTCTCGCTCTCCGCGCATTTTCCTGAAAGCATGCATCATTGAGCCTTCCCGGAATTCATGGCCACTTTGCCCGATTTCGCCTCATCGAGCGACACATGGTTCACTTCCAGCGTTGTCCCCAACGCCTGGTCGAAAGTTATCTTCGCGTGGCTGTAGTTGGCCATCGCCTGCATTTCCGAACTCTCCGCGTTCGCCAGATCGCGCTGGTCCTGCACAACCTGATAAACCGTGGTAGCGCCCAGAGCATACTTGCGCTGATCCGCATCGAGCGTCTGCTGCTGCAGCACCCTGGCCTTCACCGCCGCATCGTAGCGGACGCGCGCCTGCTGCAAACCGATCACCGCGCTATGCACATCCACGCGCACCTGGTTCTCGTTTTTCTGCAAATTCAATTCGTTCTGCCGGATCTCGATCAGGCTCGTCACGTAATCCGATTGCGCCGCCCGGTTCCGTAGCGGGATGTTCAGCGAAAAACCGGCCGAATAATTCGGAAAGTCCCTTCGCGCGATTTGGGACACCAGGGTCCCATATCCCCCGGCCAGACCCGCAGCCCCACCGCCTTGCGCCACGCCGAAGGGCGTAAGCTGCCCCGTCAAGCCGTTGTTCGCGGCTTCCGCGAAGACCTGCAACGTGGGCTTGAGTGAATTCTTGATTCCCACCAGATTCAAGTGGTTGCTCTCCAGATTGATCCGCGCCTGCTGGATCTCTACTCGCCTTTCGAGCGCAGCGCCCACCAGGTCGTCCACGGGCTTGAACTCATCCTTATCCGGCACCACCAGGTGATCAAGCGGCACAATGTGAACGTTCGCCAGCGAGGAGGAAGCCACTCCGCTGCGGCTTAGGGCGTTCTTCAACACCAACTCCTGCTGTAACAGATTCGTCTCGGAGATTGTCAGGTCCTGTTGGCTTGCGTACAGTTGCGATTCCGCCCGCACGATTTCAATCTCCGCCAGAGAGCCCAAAGATACCTGTTTTCTGTTGTCCTCGAGCAGCTTTTTCGCGGTCTCAAGCGCCTGCTTGCGCGCCTCCAAATCCTGATGGAAACTCACCAGATCCCAGTAGAGGTTCAACACGGAGGACACAGTGGTGATCACCTGCTGCTTGAACTGAAGGTCCGTCACCTTCAAGTTGTTCTTCTGAACCCGGATATTGCGGCCGTTGACCGCCGAGCCGAATCCCTGTAACAGGTTCTGTGTGATTTGTACGTCCACGTCCCCCGTGGTGTAGGGATTCAGGTTAAAGAACTGGCTGTTGACGCGAGTGTGTTGGCTTGCGTATGTCACCTGCGCGGTCAGCCCGAACACCCAGTTTTGGATATACTGCGCCTGATATGTCCGCGAATCCTGGAGGAAGGCCGTCGTGCCCGTCAGGATGGTGTTACTCTGCGGACTCGTCGCATGCTGGAATTGCGCGAAATAGGTGAACGTCGGGTCGAGACTCGGGATAGTGGGCCCAAGCTGCGTCAGAATGCCGCCGCTGGAATTGACGCCATTGCCACCCGTCCCGACCGTGGAGCCGCTTCCGTTCACACTCACACCGGTCAGACTCACGCTTTGTGGGCCTTGGGCGACCCCCAGGCCAACGCTCCGCAAAATGCCGCCGCCCTGTGCGCGCTTCAGAATCTCACGTGCCAGAAGCGCTCCATACCGCTGCACTTCGATATCTATATTGTTCTCGAGCGCCAGTGCCACCACATCCTGCGCTGAGATATACAGATTGCCCGACCGGATCAGAGATTCAAGCCGGGACGAGTTCGCCATACTGATCGGAGGCACACTCCGCGCTTTATACGGCCGCGTCAGCCAGCCGAGTCCGCCGGTGGCGGGATCGATTCGAACTGCCGTCTGCGCACGGGCGGCGCTCGCGATCAACAGACAAGCGCACAACCGGGATGTAACCCTCATGGATGTACATACGGGCGCACATCACCCGCGGTTCGATGGATTGTCGACATTATTTGGTGATACCACATCCGTATGGTCGGAGAGGCCCATCGGTTGTGCGCCGTTCCTTTCTCTACAATGATGACAGGTACCCCATGGCTTTCTCCGTCCTTCGCCAGTGTCCTTCCTGCGGCTCGAAGAACCGCATTCCCGCCCGCCACCTTTCGGATTCCGGACGTTGCGGCGTCTGCAAGTCCCCGCTACCACCCCAAAACGAGCCGATCGAGGTGGATGATTCGGCGTTCGACGAAATCACCCGCGAAGCGAAGGTCCCGGTGCTGACCGACTTCTGGGCGTCGTGGTGCGGTCCTTGTCGCGCCGCCGCCCCGGAGGTCCAGGCGGTTGCAAAAGAAACCGCGGGCAAGGCGCTTGTCCTTAAGGTGAACACGGAAGAGCATCCGCAGCTCTCCGCCCGCTTTGGCGTGCAGTCCATCCCGAACTTCGTCGTGCTGCGTGATGGCAAGGTCGTGCTGCAGCGGCCGGGCCTCGCGCCCAGATCTGAAATGCGGCGCTGGCTGGAAGCCTGACCGGGAGTTAGCTCGGGAGCCAAAGCGCCGATGTTAGGCGCTTTCCGATAGATTACTTCCGCGCGCTCAGATCCTTCGCGCCCTTTGCGCGCAGGGCGGAGGCGACACCCGTATAACCATTTGAAACGGCAGTGTGCAGAGGGCTTGCACCCCCTTTATTGCAGAGATTCGGGTCTGCTCCTCTGGCAAGAAGGAGCTGGACTACCGCATCGCGTCCCATCGATGCCGCGTTATAGAGCGGCGTCGAACCGGAGTTTTCCTCCCGCGCGTTGATATCCGCGCCGTTCGCTAGCAACAACGCGACCATGCCCGTGAACCCACTCAACGCCGCATCGTGCAAAGGCGTTCCTCCGTACCCGTTCCGCGCGTTCACGTCGGCGCCCTTCTCGATCAACATCCGGGCAATATCTTCATGACCCTTCAATGCGGCCTGGTGCAGCGGCGTGGAGGCCTTCCTGTCTTGCCCATCCACAGGCGCGTTCACCGCCACGCCCAACTTCAGCAGCATCGCCACT
>JAOAPQ010000425.1 GCA_025462965.1 Bryobacterales bacterium | reverse complement strand
CGTTTGGTGTACGCCGGCGACCTTCAGCGCCTCTTTGTCGTCGCAGGACTTCACCTTGCCGCCCAGAACCGGCGGGTGTTCCACGGAAGCATGGACCATGCCGTCAATGTGCGCGTCCATGCCATAGATCGCTTTGCCGGTGCAGATGTCGGCGAGATCGTACAGATGCATGTCCTTGCCGACGTAGCGCCAGGCGCTTCTCGCCTTCAGGGGCGCATCTTCTTTCTTCGGCACCGGCAGCTTCGACGCAGCCGCGGCCAGTTCGCCATATGCGAGCCGGCGGCCGCTGGGGCGATGGATAACCGTGTGCAAAGCAGTTTCACATTCTGTGGGAGCGACCTTCCATCTCTGCGCCGCTGCCTGAATCAGCATGACGCGCCCTGAAGCGCCGGCTTCGCGGAGCACGTCGAAAAATTCGCGCACTGAATGCGAGCCATCCGTGTTCTGGCTGCCGTAGCGGGGATCCCCGATGGCCTGTTCCACCGTGACCATTTTCCAATCGGCATCCAACTCGTCGGCCACAAGCATCGGCAGCGATGTCCTGTTCCCGGTACCCATTTCGGAACGGTGGGCGACGATGATCACCTTGCCTGTGGGCTCGATCCCCAGATATACGTTGGGCTGGAACGTGGCGCTCTTGCCGCTTGTCGCGGCATGCAGCGGCAGCACACGCCCGGCAAGCACCAGTGCGCCCGCCGAAAAGACGCTTCCAAGAAAGCCACGGCGGCTTACGCGCTCTATGCGGTTCATGCTTTCCTTTCCGCAGCGATATGAATTGCCTGACGAATGCGTTGATAGGTCCCGCAACGGCAAATGTTGCCTTGCATGGCCTCGTCGATGTCCTGATCGGTGGGGCTTGGCTTTCCTTTGAGTAACGCCACAGCTTGCATGATCTGGCCGCTCTGGCAATAGCCACATTGAGGCACGTTGATCTGCTTCCAAGCCAGTTGGACGGGATGGTCGCCATTGGCGCTCAAGGCTTCGATGGTTACTACTTCCTTGCCGGCGGCGTCGCTCATTCGCATAACACAGCTGCGCTGGGCCTCGCCGTTCACATGAACGGTGCAGGCGCCGCACAAGCCGATACCGCAGCCGAACTTTGTTCCAGTAAGTCGCAGGAGGTCGCGAAGGTACCACAACAACGGCATTTCAGGATCGCCGTCGTACTGCCGTGCCACTCGATTTACGGTCAATTGCATGACTAGCCCCTCAAGGATGATGCGGGTGCGGGAGAGGCACGAAAGCCTCAGGGAACTGGGCCAGTTCATTGATTGGTTGGAGGCTCATATCGGCGGGTTGGTCCCACGTCACGGGTGTCGCCGGCTTGACACGAATGCCCTTTTGCCGCGGCTTGCCGGGCGACATCGTATTCAAGTCATAGCGCTGCTCGAGCATCGCAGTATGGCGCCTCATGATTTCCGGCTTCGCCGCCGTCATGCGAGCAATAACAGCTGAGAAGGACTCGTGAATATCGACCGGCGTGTAGCTGGCGACCAGATTCCCATCCTGGGCCAGCAACGCCCCGAATCCAATGAACAGGCCAGACAAGGCCGCCCATTTTAAACTGCTCTGTTTCATTCTCATCGAATTGTTAATTCCCGTTACTCCCTTGAAGGCAAGCCGTGGGCCACATGCCGGCCTGCTCGCCGGAGCGAACCCTCGGGCCCGCGAGCGTTGGAATATGTGTCGTCACAATGTCACCCTGACGTCCCGTCAACAGGCTTCGGTAGCCCGGCCGTGAGGACGGGGGCTTACGCTTGTGGAAAGTAAACGATTCCTCCTGCATTTTCAGTTGGCAAGGCAGGTGCAATTAGTCAGGTGTAATGGCGAATTATTCAGAGCACGCAACGGGAGAAGGGACGTTACCCGGTGGAACAATCACAGTTCGCAACCAGTTGGGATTCATCGGACTCGGATATCTGGGTTCACGCATCGCGCGGCGACTTGTCGCTGCCGGGTTTCCCATGGTTGTCTACGATCTCGATCACTCGAAAGCCGCCGAGCTTGCATCCGCCGGCGCTGAAGTCGCGGAGGATCCCGGAAAACTGGCTCGCCGGGTTGATGTGGTGTTGTCGTGCCTTCCGACTGAGGCCGCCGTGAAAGCTGCTTACCTGGGAATAGGCAACGTTCTGCGTAGCGCCAGGCCCGGTACCCGGATTATCGAACTGAGCACGATCTCTCCGGAGACCTCCCGGCAGGTGCAGAGGACGGCGCGGCAGTACAATCTTTCCGCACTTGATGTGGCGGTCTCGGGCAGCACGCCCTCCGCCGAAGCCGGAGCGCTGACACTGTTCGGCGGCGGCAACCGCGGAGACTTTGACGCGGCCGAGCCGATTTTTGCCGCTATCGCGCGTCAGTGGTTTTACATGGGGCCGAGCGGCTCCGGTGTGGCCATGAAGCTGGTGGTGAACACGCTTCTGGGAGTAGGCATGCAAGCAGTCGCTGAAGCGGTCGCATTAGGCTCGAGGCTGAACCTGCCGCGCGATCTCCTACTCGACACACTGGCCAAGACTGCTGTGGTCGCTCCGGCCCATACCGGAAAACTGGCTACCGCCAAAAAGTACGACTATGCGCCGCAATTTCCGGTTCGTCTCATGCGCAAGGATTTCGGACTGGTTTTGGCCGCGGCGGAACAGGTTGGACTTCCGATGCCCGCGACCGAAGCGGCGGCAGCAATCAACTCCGCGGAAGCCGCGTCGGAGAGTGAAGAAGACTTCTCCGCGGTCATCCGGCGGATGGAACAATCGGCCGAGATGGAAAGTGCTGTTCCGCCAGCCGCTTAGGACAGCGTTCATCGCCTGCATTTACCGAATTGAGGAGACTTGATATGACGGTGCGAACGCTCGGAGAGAGCGACTTAGCGATTACGCCGATTGGGATTGGAGCCTGGGCGATCGGCGGAGGAAAGTGGGAATTCGCGTGGGGACCGCAAGATGACGCGCAATCGACCGCTGCGATCCACGCGGGATTGGACCGCGGTATGAATTGGATAGATACCGCAGCCGCCTATGGCTTGGGGCATTCGGAGACCGTCGTCGGCCGCGCTATCAAGGGGCTCGCCAGGCCCCCTTACGTCTTCACCAAGTGCAGCCTGATTTGGGATGAATCAGGAAGAATTTCGCACAACCTACAGGCGGACTCCATTCTCCGGGAAGCCGAGTCCAGTCTGAAGCGGCTAATGGTCGACACTATCGACCTCTATCAAATCCATTGGCCCGCGTGGCGCGGCGCTCGAGAGAGCGCTTCGCCCGGGTCGATCGAAGAGGCGGTAGAAGCGTTGGCGAAACTGAAGGCTGAAGGAAAGATCCGCCACATCGGGGTCTCGAATTTCCATGCAAAGCAAATGCAGCGCGCCCTAGAGGTGGCTCCGATCACTTCGGTCCAGCCGCCTTATTCCCTTCTGGCGACTGATGTGGAGTCGTCGATTCTTCCGTTCGCTTGGGAGCACGGGATCGGCGTCATCGTCTATTCCCCTATGGCCTCCGGACTACTGAGCGGCGCCATGACTCGCGCGCGGATCGCCGGGCTCCCCGAAGACGACTGGCGGAAGTACAGCCCCAATTTCCGGGAACCGCTGCTTTCCCGCAATCTGCGGCTGGTAGAAACGCTACGCGCAATAGGCAAACGTTACGACGCGACGCCCGGGGAGGTAGCCATCGCGTGGACCCTGCGAAATCCCGCTGTCAGCGGCGCGATCGTCGGCGTCCGCAGCGCCCAACAGGCAAGCGGTATTGCCGGCGCGGCCGACGTTAAATTCAGCGCCCGCGACATATTGGACATCGAGCAGACGCTGACGCGGCAGGCTGCGTGAGCCATGCCGATGCGGTGTCAATCCGTTGGCACATCTTCGCATGCCTACCGGCCCGTCGCTCACCAAGGAGAAAACTTTGAATACGCGCTACGCGTGGCTGGCAGGGATTGCTGGGATAGTTCTGATCGCAACCGGAACGGCAGTTCGTTCCGCCACGGTAACAAGCTCAACCGATCGGGATCGGATTCCAGCCACGGCCCGAAAGGAAATCAAGTCTGTCGAACTGGAGATCGACCGCATTGAGGCTGAATCGCTTAACAAAGCGCGGTCGACAACATTGGACCGCTTTCAGCAAATCATGCTGCTCGGCAAGATAATCTTCTACGACCAGCAACTTTCCGTGAGGAGGAACGAGTCCTGCAGCTTCTGCCATATGCCGGAGACCGGGTTTACTGGACCGGTCAGCACACTCAACCAGACGACGGCGGCGTACCCCGGCTCCGTTCGGACGCGCTTCAACGCACGAAAGCCCCAATCTCATACATACGCGAGTTACTCACCAGTTCTCCACTACAATCCGGAACAAGGTGATTTTGTGGGCGGCCAGTTCTGGGACATGCGAGCCACAGGGCTGCGCCTGGACAGCGCGCTCGCCGAGCAGGCGCAAGGCCCTCCGCTGGACCCGGCGGAGATGGGCTTTATCGACTCGGCGTGTATGGTGTATCGAATGTCCCAGCGACCCTACCGTTCCATGGCGGAGAGGCTTTGGGGCGCACAGGCATTCTCGGTCCACTGGCCGGCGAACACGGAGAAATTGTGCGATCGTCCAGGTCCAGCTCCGGCTCAGGACCCATTGCCGCTTCATCTCGCAGCGGTGGACCGGGGGATCGCACAGACTACGTTTGATCGAATTGCGGAAGCGATCGCGGCCTTCGAGGGATCGCCGGAGGTGAACCCATTCTCCGCGAAGTACGACTATGTCATGGCCGGGAAGGCGGAGTTTACGCCTGATGAAAAGACCGGCTACGAACTGTTCCGCAGCAAAACCACCCACTGCAACGAATGCCACAGAGACGGAGGCCCGGGCGAGGAGCCGCTTTTCACGGATTTTACTGCCTCCAACCTGGGCGTGCCGCGGAACCCGGCCCTCCCTTTTTATCAAGAGAGCGCCCCGGACCAACTCGGCTATACAGCCAACCCGGAGGGTCTGAAGTACCTGGATCTGGGAGTGGGCGCGTTCCTGGCCGGCCCGCTGAATCCCAATCGCGAGTGGACGCCGATGGCGAAGTCGTTTCTCGGGAAGTATAAAACGCCGACGCTGCGGAATGTGGACAAACGCCCGCGTGCCGACTTCGTGAAAGCCTACATGCACAATGGATACCTTAAGTCGCTCAAGGAGGTGGTGCATTTCTACAACACCCGCGACTCGCTGCCGAGGTGCAATGCGGGAGATCGCGGGGAAAAGGTAACGTGCTGGCCGGCGCCCGAGAATGCGGGGACGATGAATCGAAAACAACTCGGTAACTTGAAACTGAATGACGAGCAGGAGGACCAGCTGGTGGCGTTTTTGAAGACGCTTACGGATGGATACGCGCCGGCGCAGAGGTAGGTGGACACCGGCCAGGCGGGTAACCAACCCGCCGCGGGATGGCATCCCGCCCTACATTAATATTGCATTAGGGCCATAAAGCCGAAATCCATATGAAACTGGTGGTGGCAATGGAACAGCGAGGGTCCGGGGTTGTCGGCCGTGAAATCCACCTCAACTATTTTCCTGGCGGGGATGGTGACGACGTCTTTGAACACGCCCGACATCGATTTGCCCGCGAAGCGCGTGAGCTCGAAGGTGTGGCGGTGCAAGTGAACGGGATGGGCCATGTCGCTGCGGTTATCGAAGATAAGCCGGTTGCGTGCGCCTGGGTGCGCCATCAACGGGTCCGTGTTCGGGAATGACTTGCCGTTGATCGCCCACAGATTGCCATCGTTCCGCGGTTCGATCACGACGGGAATGATTGCGTCCGGCTCGGGCACTTTTTGACTTCCGCCGAAGGCGCTGTAATCCCAGTTGAACGGCGGCGGAGCCACCCATCGCGCCGGTCCTTTGGCATTGGCGTATTCGATTACGATTCCGGCGCCCGCGTTGCGCTGGCGGTTGTCTTCCTCGCCGAGTATCCAGACACCGGGATTCGACATCCGCACAATCGCGTCCGCGCGCTCTCCGGGGGCCAGTTCCACGACCGGCACGCTTCGCGGAGTCGTAATAGCGTTGCCATCGAGCGCGACCACATCGAAGCTGTGACCCGGCAATGCGAGCCGGTGCTGCATGGTGGCGCTCGCGTTCACGATTCGGAAAAGCACACGCCGGCCCTGCTGCACCCGAACGGGCTCGCCCGCGCCCAGTATCTTCCCGTTTATGGAGAACGTTTTGTAGTCTACGTCCATATCCATATCGGTAGAGAAGTACGGGTCCCATTCGTGCAGCACGATGGGCACTTCCGAGTCATACCCGCCCGGATTGTCGCGCGGCTCGACGATCACGATTCCGTATTGGCCGGAGTAAGCGCCCTTACGCAGGTTGTGTCCGGCCATGGCGTGCGTGTGATACCAGCGCGTGCCGGAAGGCCGGGGCGTAAACGCATACGTGCGGCGGTCGCGGCCCTGCACCATCGGCGTGCCCTCTTCATGGGCGCCGTCCACATTTGACGGAATGTGGAACCCGTGCCAGTGCACCATCTCCGGCTCGTTGGTCTCGTTCACCACTTCCACCGCAACCTGTTTTCCTTCGCTCATGCGCAGCAAGGGGCCGGGCACCTGGCCGTTGTACGCGAGCGTCTTGACGAAGCGTCCGGGTGCAAGCTCGGCTTTGATCTCACCGATGCGCAGCGTGATATCGGGCGTTATCTCTTTGCCCCAGGCGAGTGTGCCGCAACCCGCCAGAGCGAGCATTTCGCGGCGCGTCATTGAGCGGCGGACCACTTGGCGATGTCGTCGATTACCGTTGCGGATACGTTGCCCGGCTGGCGGTATTCGGCCGGTGAGCCCGGCCCTTCGCCCGCTATAAACAGGTGGTTGAGCGTGGGGTAGGCATGGAACGACGCGCCCTTCCGACCGGCCAAAACGGATTTCCACATCTCAAAATCGAGCATGCTTACCTGGATGTCGCGCTCCCCCTGCAGAATGAGCATGGAAAGCGCGAGTTTCCCGGCTTCAGCCGCCGGATTGTATCCTTTCAAGTCGAGGAGATAGGCGGAGGGAAGTCCCAGGACCACTGGTGGATTGTCCTTGCCGGGCGCCAACCTCTTCACTTTGGCGACCTCGGCTTTGAGCGCCTCCAGCCGTCTTTGATCCTGCGAGGTATCGCCGCGCCTGAGCTGCAGCATGTATTCGTTCTGTTCCAGCACAACATCCTCGATGGGCCGCGCGTTCCCGGCCATGACGATTGCCCCAGCCAGCTTGCCATCCGCCACGGCTATGCGTGGAATTGCGTATCCACCCAGGCTGTGACCGATCGCGAACACGCGTTTCGGATTCACCTCCGGCTGCTGACGCGCGAGAGCGATCGCCCGGACCGCGTCGTCAACTGTTTCCTGGCGGAGGGTATATGCCGTCCCGGTCATTTTTTCGCCGTATACCTTGGAGCGTTTGTCGAATCGCAGCACGACGAAACCACGTGATGCCAAGCCCTCGGCAAGATCCTTGAACATACGGTTCGAAAACATTGTTTCGTCGCGGTCGTTCGGACCCGGGCCGTGGACCAGCACGATTGCCGCGAACGGTCCCTTGCCGAGCGGGACGGTGAGGGTACCCGGGAGCTTCCATTCATCGCTGCCGACGGTCACCTCGCGCTCGCGGAAGGTAGCGGGCTTGCTGTAAGCGGGCCGCTGCCAGACCGGCGGCAAGGGAGTATCGGCAGGCCGGAAGAAGAGTCCGGCAACCTGTCCGGATTGGTTCAAGGTGAACTGAACGTTGACGGCCACCTTCGAGAATCGAACCGGGAAGCTGACCAGGCTGTCCGCTCCGGCCTTCGCGATCACCGGCTTGCCGATCTCTTCCGTCTTGCCGAACGCGTCCAGTTCGGCTGCGACGCGCTGGCGGAGGAAGTCCGGGCCGATTTTTTCTTTCGCGGTGGCGGTCAGCAGTTGGCTGAAGGCGGAGAAGTTCCTGGCGAGCAGCAGGTCGAGGGCTTTGCGGCCCGCGGCGGCGGGGTCCTGGTCAGCGCGCGCCAGTAATGCAAGGCAGAGGAGCGCGAGGAGTCTAGTCCACAATGATGAGCCCGGCCCCGGTGATGTCGTTGTTCAAATCCCAGGTGCGTTCGTATTTCAGCGTGGCCGCGTCGAAGACTTCGATTTCGAAGTTCGCTCCATAAATGTAAAGCTTCTT
>JAOAPQ010000378.1 GCA_025462965.1 Bryobacterales bacterium | reverse complement strand
AAAAGAAGGTCATACGGTTTGCCATGCTGGGTACATCGAGGTTGCGGCGCATCCTACGGCGTTCCGCCTACTCGCGGCATTACGGCGAACAGATGAGCGCGGTTGTAGCGCTCGTCGGGAGACTTGTAGACATTGCCGCTAACCTGACGCATTTCCGCATACCTGTTTCTGGGGATGACCGGCAACGAATACTCAAGTTAGCTGCGAGTATTGCCGGCATTCGTGCCGATCTGCTGACCCGGAGAGTCCCAAGTCCGATTGATTTCAAAAAGGACGGCGAAGCCTCCGGTGGTATTCCCTTATTGAGCGAGATGGAGCAAACCGTGTCGCTGATTCCTCGGGTGTTGTCGGGTTCTCGATCGATAAGCGAGTACGCACCCTCCCCATCCGCCGATGAGCGACCATCGACACTTTTTGTTCCCGACGCGCTATCGAACCCTGACCACCTGAAGTTCGCGCTGAAGGGTTGCCTCGCGGCAAGTCTCTGCTACATCATTTACAATTCAATCGACTGGCCGGGCATCAGCACGGCGGTCACCACCTGCCTGCTCACAGCTCTTTCCACGATCGGTGCATCTCGCCAGAAACAGGTGCTGCGATTCGCGGGCGCAATCACAGGCGGCTTCTTGTTCGGGATGGGCTCTCAGATGTTCATTCTGCCGTACCTGGATTCAATTGTCGGATTCACGGTTCTATTCGTACTTGTCACAGCCGTGGCTTCCTGGTTCATGACCTCCAGCCCTCGGTTGTCGTACTTTGGAGTGCAGGTTATTGTGGCTTTCTACCTCATCAACCTGCAGGAGTTCGCGATGCAGACATCGCTGTCGGTAGCAAGGGACCGCGTTGTTGGCATTTTGCTCGGACTCCTCATGATGTGGATTGTCTTTGACCAGCTGTGGGGCGCTCCCGCGGCGGTCGAGATGAAGAGGACGTTCATTACCAACTTGCGATTGCTGGCTCAACTTGTAAGGGAACCGCTTCCGGGAGAAAGAAGACTTGCAATCGACCGCACCTATTCTCTTCGCGAGAGGATCAGCGCAAACTCTGACCAGATAAGAGCTTTGGCCGACGGGGTTCTATTCGAATTCAGTTCTTCCCGGCGGCAGAACCTCGCATTGCGCAGTCGAATCCGGGAGTGGCAACCGCGGCTGCGTACACTTTTCGTGACGCGAACTACGTTGCTGAAATATCGCCTCCAACTCCCTGGGTTCGAGTTGCCGGAATCCGTGCGTGCGGCACAGCGGGAGTTCGATGATCAGCTAGCCAAAAGGCTGGATGGTATGGCAAACCGCATCGGGGGTGAAGCAGCTGGGGCCAAAGACAACTTCGAAGATTCGTTCGTGCGTCTGGAACAGACGATTCAAACTTGCTGTTCGGAAGCGCCGCAAAAACTGCAGACGTTTCTTGCTCTATCCCGTAGCGTCGAAAACGTGGTGAGCTCCCTGGATAAGGAGATCTGATCAAGGCTTTGTGATCTCCCCAAACACACGCAGCATATTCAGGCCCAGGAACTTCCGGATGCGCTGCTCGGGCCAGCCGCGGCGAATCATGGCGTCGGTCAGCAGCGGAAGGTCCGCAATGCTTTGCATCCCGCGAGGGGGTGTAGGACCGCCGTCGAAGTCGCTTCCGAGCGCGACATGATCTTCGCCCACCACGGCGATGGCCTTTTCAATCACGGCAATCCAGTCATCCGGCGAGAACAGAACGTCGTCGGGCATGTCCACGCCCACCATGGGGAACTGTGGCGCCACTTTCCGGTCGATCTGCTCAATACTGAGCTGCCCCGTTCGGCCCGCGATCTCGCTGGTATCCCAGAACGGCTTCCCGGCGTGCTGAGTACGCCAGTCGAAAGCGCGCCGATTGTGGAATTCGTTGCCGATTTGGAACCCGATGACGCCGCCTTTCTGAGCCAGCTTTCGCATTAAATCATCCGGCATGTTGCGAGGGATATTGTTGAGCGTCCGCATCCCATGGTGGGTCGCGACTACCGGCGCCGTGCTCAGATCTACCGCTTGCGCGATGGTCTCATCGGACGCGTGAGAGACATTGATCACCATCCCCAGGCGGTTCATCTCCCGGATAACGGCGCGGCCCCGATCGTTCAGTCCTCCGAACTTGGGAGGAGAGCAGCATGAGTCCGCGAAGTTGTTCGCCCAGTTATGCGCCGGCAGTTGCGCGGACCGTAGACCGAGCCGGTACAGAGTACGTAACACGCCAAGATCGCCATCGAGATCGAAGCCTCCCTCCAGATCGAGCACGGCCGCGATCCCGCCGCTCCCATGGATTCGTTCGATATCGGCGGCGTTGCGGGCTAGCTCGATGCGGTCCCGGTTTCGCTCCAACTGAGTGAGTGCGAGATCGATCAGGCGAAGTGTTTGCTTGGTCTCGAAGCGTTGCGGATAGTAGTCTTCCGTCACGAACACGGAAAAGAACATCGCCCCTACTCCGCCTTCCTTCGCACGAACGAGATCGAACTGCCCGTCCTTGACGCGATCCCCAATGTCGCCGCCATGGTAGAACTGCCGGTCGATCACGTGGACATGCGCATCGAATACGAGTGACTCGTTGTGAAGCTTCAGCGCGCGTGATGAGATGGCGGCCGCAAGCGGGACCGCGAGGAACATGGTGGGGACTATGCGATTCACTGGCAATCTCCGGAAAGCTTTATAATGAGCCTTCATGCGAGCGTTAAGCAAGATTACGCGGCGTGAGCTTTTGGTTGGAGCGGCGTTGGCGCATGGCGCGCTTGCGCAGACTACGCCGCGCCGTCCGAAACTGGCCGCGATCACAACTACGTACTTCAAATACTCACACACCCA
>JAOAPQ010000375.1 GCA_025462965.1 Bryobacterales bacterium | reverse complement strand
CGGCTCTCGCCGGCTCGCCGGTGCAGAAGGTCTCTGGCCCGGTGCTCGCAAAGTGGGCAAACCTCCATTACGAAACCGGCGCCGCCGGAACGCCTGCAGGTGCGGCGACAGCATTCAACAGTCAATCCGGCTACTCGGGTTTCTCTCAGGCATTTAGTGGTGGCCCGATTTATGGAATCACCAATAGCGGTCTGGGGGGACAGGCTTTCTTCGTGAGCGGCTTGGTGCTGGCGCGTTATCTTGCGCTCGGCGGACCGGCCGGTGAGATGGGCGTTCCCTTGACCGACCAGTTTCCTACAGGCGGCGATAACCGTCAGAATTTCGAGAACGGATACATCAACTATTTAAATGGGGCGGGTACGGCGCAGGAGCATTTGACGCCGCGGACTCCTTCCGTTTCGGCCAATCCAGGAACTGCCTTGGCCGGCAGCCGGCTTCATTTGGCGATCAGCGGATTCGCTGACGGGGCGACGGTTCGGGTATCGATCTCCGGGCAGCTGGATTTCCTGGTGACAACACCGAACGGCTCATACAGCTGGGATGTCTACGTTCCGCCGGCTTCCGCGAGCGCGACCGTAAAGATACACGCGGCCGACACGACAGCCGCCGCCACAGCCGACGGATCCTATACAATCAAGTCGCTTCTGGATTCTCATGCGCAACTCTCCAAAGCTCAAGGCGACAACCAGACCGGGGCGCCGGCGACAATTCTGGCCTCGCCCCTTATTGCCGTCCTGCAGGATGCCGCCGGCGTGCCGATTCCGAATGTGACAGTTGCCTTCACGGCGTCCCCCGGTGCGCAGGTCACTCCCGCCAGCGTGGTGACGGACGCGACCGGAAGAGCCGCAACCTTGCTGCGATTGCCGGGGACAGGCGGTGTGGCCGCAGTGACGGCCCGGGCGGTCGGCCAGATCGTTATTTTTAACGCACGAGCGACAGGTTCGGCCGCGATCTCGAATTTTCCGCAATATAGTCAGGCGAGCATCACTTCCCAATTAGGCAACGGCCCGTCCACTGGACTTCAGAAGGGCGCAGCCGTCACTGCGGCCGCGGCCGTCTTACGTTACTATCAGAGCCTTGGCTCCGTGCCGGCGGCGAATGGTCTGGCTGATCCCAACAGCCTGAATCAATACCTGAAGGCCGATTGTCATGTCGATTTATCCGGCGCAAAGGGATGTGACGGCTTCGTTTCGAATCCGGATTCGGGTGAGCAGGTCGTGAACCTATGGCGTCTGGTGGATTTCGTGGGGAGCGGCGTGACTGTTTCGGTCGAAGACACGGCGCTCACGTCGATCGCCGCCCTTGTCTCGAGCGGCGACCCGGTTCTGCTCAACCTGACTCTGACGGAAGACGGCGTAGCCGCGGGTGGCACGACGGTGGTAGCGACGGGCATCGCGTCCGATGGCTCTTTACAGATTTCCGATCCTAATCCCGGCTTCGCGCAAACGAACCTCAACGGATATTTGGGAGGCTTCGGCGCGGGAGGCCACACCTGGCAGGGAACTGTTCTGTCGGCGGTTCGATTATTGCCGCGCACACCGAGTCCCTCGGGCTTCCTGTTGAGCGCGGTCTCGCAGCCTGTGGCGGGGTTTCCAAATTTGAGCGCGGCATCGGAGGCCGGATCGTGCACCGCTCCACTGGTTGTGCAGGACGCAGCTGTCTACGGGCTTGCGGCGATGAATCCCGTGCGCCAATCGGAATTCGTCTATTGTGACGGTTCCCAGTCTGGTTATCAGATTAGTATATCCGCGCCGCAGCCGTATCGCGCCGTTGTAACGGATCTTTCATCCGCCGGAAGCACGCGCGACCTTTCCGGACCGGCGCCCGCAGGTTACCAAGTCAGCCGCACAAATGGCCAGCTTACAGTAACGGCGCCAGCGGTAAGCTTCGCCTCCTCCTCTGTAGTCAATGCGGCATCTTTCAGTGCCGCCATCGCCCCGGGTGAACTGATTTCTGTCTTCGGATCCGGACTCGCCGGGCCTGGTTCCGGCACGACCGTGACTCTTGACGGCCTTCCAGCCCAGGTTCTGCTGGCGACGCCCTTTCAGGTCAATGCAGTAATTCCGACGGATGTCACCCCGGGCTCGTACCCGCTCGCGGTGACTTCGCCCTTCGGGTCCGTTTCGCAATCGGTTATTGTCCAGCCCGCGGCTCCCGGGATTTTCATTTTGGCCACTAACGCGGACGGATCGGTAACAGGCGCAGTCGTCAACCAGGACGGTTCAATTAACGGGCCGACTAATCCGCTCTCACGGGGAAAGGTTCTGACCGTGTATTGCACGGGCTTGGGGGCGGTTACCAATTCCGGTGGTCTCTCGGTAACGACGGCGACGGTGCAAGGCATTCTGGGCGGCAATACCCTGCCAGTGGCCTTTTCAGGCCTGACTCCGGGCTTTGTCGGGCTTTATCAAGTGAATGTTTCGATACCAACCGGTACGCCGCCGGGACTTACTCTTCCCTTCAATTTACGCGCAGGGAGTGCGGATAGTAACATTGTCTCGGTCGCCGTTCAATGACGAATTCGATGTTTTCGAAGGTACAAATTGACTGTTCGATGGAGAGCGGATATGATGCAAACCTCGGTCGCTGTACTTTTCCGCCGCGATCGCGTGGTTGGTTAGTGTTGAAGATAAAGAGAAAACTAAAGAATTTTCTTGACTCCGTACTCTCCATACGGTATCAATGACATGAGCGCATCCGTGGTTTCATGGCTATTTTTAGTACCATCCCGCGAGCACGGATTGTAGTGTAGGTTGAGGCAGTAAGTATTTTGGCGAACGCGCAGGCTGATTTTAGCTGTTACCGAATTTAGTCCACTTGAGGACATTCGGGAGTCTGGATCTCCGCCCGACACGGAGAAGTTCCCTAACGTTGCACCAGGATTTCGTTGTAGTTGAGGCTCGGGTTGAAAGAGAACTTCGACCGATTCAAATTTTCGTAAACTTTACAAGGAGAAAAGAATGGCAGATTTCAGAAAATACGCTTTGGCCTTCGCCGGTCTCGCCTGTACTTTGGGTTTAACTGGTACGGCCTACGGACAGAGTTCCACAACTTGCGTAGCGAGTGTGGCTAATCCGTTCGACCAGCGCGCAGAAGGCGTTACCGAGCAGGCCGGCGATATTACGTTGGCTTGTACCGGCGGTACTCCGACGGCCGCAGGCGCTACAATTCCGTTGGTTAACATCTCAATCACCGGCAACGCGGCCATCACCAGCCGCTTGTTGAACACATCGACGCAGCAGAGTGAGTCTCTCTTATTGGTTGACGAGCCGAATACCGCGATCAGCGGCTTTGGCCTCTCGATCTGCCCGGTGCCCACTTCCACCACCAGTGTGAACGGTTGCACGATGTTGGGTACAGGTCTCGGTGGCGGTGCTACCAGCCCCACCTACAATCCTGGCGGCGGTCTTCCTGCCGGCACTGCCCGTTACAATGGTTTCCAGGGAACTCAGGTAGCCAATAATATTGTTACCTTCTTTGGTGTTCCGTTCGATCCTCCTGCGGCGGGTTCGACTCTTTTCCTCCGCATTACGAATGTTCGCTTAAATGTGAGCGCTCTCGGTGCGCCTACGGCCGGCAGCTTCTCGACTGTTCAGTCCCTCCTGTCGATCTCCGCGTCGGCCGGCTTCTCAATCAATAACCCCGTTCAGGTTGTTGGTAATGTCCGCCGCGGTCTGGTGGTTAATAGCGTAACGGTCGCCAACAGCACCAGCACGACTCTCACCCCCTTGCAGCAGTGCAGTTCGACGTCCACCAGTAGTTTCCCGTTGGTGGAGCAGATCAACTTTAGCGAAGGTTTCGCTTCGGCCTTTAAGCTCAGGGTGCCCACGGCTCTTTCAGGCGGTGTAGGTTCCCTTTCTATTCCGGGCAACTTCCAGAACTCGGAATCGCAGTTTATTCCGCCCCAGAATCCTGCCATCGGCCTTGCTGACTTCGGTACCCGCATTAAGATTACGTTCAATAATCTTCAGACTGGCGTAACGGTTTATGTTCCCACCACCGTTAATAGCGCACAGCTATTCTCCGGGATTCCCAGCTCTTCGCTTACTCTAACCAGTACTGAGGCTGGTGGATTCTCGCCTGTCGGGGCCGGCACGGCCACGGGCACGCCTGCTAACTTCGCGCCGCTGACCGTTACGAGCGGTTCGGCCGTAGCTGTTTACGAAGTCTCTTCGCAGTTGACGGTCGGTACTACTGGCCCGGCAGTAAATCAAAGCACGTCGACGGTCGAATCGTTTGGGATCCCTGTTGCGATCTCTTACTCGGCGAGCCCGTCTACTAATTCTCCTGGCCTCGGAACTTCAACAGTCAATGTCGATTTCGCGCCTACGACCGGCTCTCTGCCCACCGCAGCTGGCTTTGGTGTCGCTGGCGGCACGATTCCGCGCTTCGTGCCAACCTCGACAGCCGCAAACGGCTTCTCGATCAACGCTTGTTCCACCGTGTTGCTCTTCCCGTTCATGTCCAATCTGGCAGGGTTTGATACGGGCATCGCAATCTCGTCGACCTCCACCGATCCGTTCGGTACGGCTGCCCAGTCGGGTTCCTGTACTCTGAACTTCTACGGTACGGCTGCTCCGGCTGCTTTCACCACTCCGGTCGTCGCATCCGGTACTTCCTACACGAACCTGTTGTCCACGGCTGCTCCTGGATTCCAGGGTTATATGATCGCTCAATGCCGGTTCCAGTACGCTCACGGCTTTGCATTCATCACGGACGGCTTCGGCGGTCCGGGTCGCGGTCTGTCCCAGGGCTATTTGGCTCTAGTCCTGCAAGATCCGAACGCAACCGGTGGTCGTAAGGCCAATCCTCCGGGTGCGCAGGTTACCGCTGGTGCAGGTGAGCAAAGCGGTCAGTAAAAGCGGTTAGTTGCAGTGAACTAAGTGACAAAAAAAGGGGGAGCTTCGGCTCCCCCTTTTTTTATTCCTGTTCGCCACAAGGAAAACAACATAAAATTAGAATTCGTGTTTAATGTCAGTACGAGGAAACCTATGAAAGCTAGTCCTTATATTTGGAAGTCGAAGTTATTCCTGATGAGCGCGCTGGCCGCTGCCGCCATCGCGGCGACCGCCCAAGCCCAAACGCTGAGTATCGTATCTGGAAATGGGCAGGTCGTCCCATCCAGCGGGATCGCTAACCAGAGCCTCGTCGTTCAGCTCCTGGACGCTACCGGCAAGCCATTTCCCGGCCAGACGATTACGTTTTTCGCTACCGCCGGACTGTCAGCCGGCAACCCCAATCCCGGGACCGCGGTGACGGATAGCAACGGACAAGCATCGGTTCAATATATCGGCGCGTCCCTGCTTGGTAGCAATCTCCCCTTTATCACTAATAATGTCGTCGCTTCGTATGGCGGGACCGCTGTCTCCTTTACCGAGACCACTACCAACTATGTAACAGGCAGCGCGGCGGCTGCCGTGCAAGCCTCGGTAATCTACCCGATACCAGGCGCGCAGATTGCCCTCTCTGGTCCGGCGGGCTCCACAGGCACGCAACCCATACAGGTGTCGGTTACCGCTGTGGGTGGGTCGATCTTCGGTGGCAACGGAGGCGTCCCCGGAGTTGCCGTGACGATCGTGACCGATCCCGCAAGCACGGGCAGCATTTCCTGTAAGGAAGGACCTTACGTTCTAACCGACGCCCTGGGTAACGCGAACTGTACCCCCTTATTCGGAAAGTTCGGAGCAGGTACCTTCACCATCAGCGTGGGCGGATATGTTAGTTTCTCCAACAACCCATTCAACGTTCAGGTCGGTAACCCGGGCATTATTTCGATTCTCTCTGGAAATAACCAATCGGGGCTGCCCGGTCAAACCCTACCCCTCCCGATCGTTGCGCAAGTCTCGGATCTTGCGGGCAATATCCTTCCCGGCGTAGGCGTGATCTTTACTTCCGTGACGCCAGGCGGAGCGACTTTTACCAATGTTTCAACCACGTCCGATCAAAACGGCCGTGTGTCCGCCCGGGTCGTTCTGGGAAACACCGCCGGACCCATTCAGATCTCGGTCGTAGACACCGGCAACCTCGTTAAGACACCCGCTATATTCACGGAAACCGTAAATATCAATATTTCAGCAATAAGTGCTGTCTCCGGGAATGGGCAGACCGCATTCATCAATCAGCCCTTCGCACCGCTTACCGTCCAGGTGAACGGGCCGACCGGCCAGCCCGTCCAGGGAGCAACGGTTAGCTTCGCCGTGACCAGCGGCTCCGCTACTCTTAGCCCTCCAACCGTGGTTACGGGTGCAGACGGAAAGGCCTCCACTACAGTGACGGCGGGACCCACCGCCGGTCCGATAACTGTCACGGCCACCGTGGGCGGCTTCTCCACCACGTTCAGCCTGACCGCCAATCCTCCCGGACCGACTAACTTCAGCTACTTCAATGGCGCGAGCAATCAACCAAACGCCATCTCGCCCGGTTCCATTATGACCATCACTGCGCAGGGGCTTGTGAGCAATAACATCCAGGGCGTTGTGGCCGCACCCGAATTTGGCCCGCTACCCTATCAGCTCGCTGGCATTACCGTCACTATCAATAACATCCCGGCGCCGCTGTTCAACGTTCAAAACGTAAACGGGCAGCAGTCAGTCACTCTCCAGATCCCTTATGAAGTACCCGCTGGCACGGTGCCCATCAAGGTCACAGTCGCAGGCGGCGGCTCGAACAGCGCCTTCGTGACAGTGAACGCGGTCAGCCCCGGCTTTTTCTCCACGGTGCAGAGCGACGGCGTCACCAGGGCCGTGGCCCTTCGTCCGAATGGAACCGTAGTCACACCGCAGAATCCGGCAGCGCGAGGCGAAAACGTCCGCATCTATCTGACCGGCCTTGGCCCTGTGAGTCCGACAATTGCGACCGGCAACTTTTCGCCTGCCGGTGGAACCGACCTGGCGGTAACGTCGCCTTTGGTCGCGGGAATCAACAACAACGGCGTGGCGATCGTACAAGCGATCTACGCCCGAAACCTGATCGGGGCTTACGAAATCACCATCCAGGTCCCGGACGCCGGGGTTGGTCCATCTGGATCAGTTCCCCTCTCCGTTGCGGTGCAAGGGCCAAGCGGGTACGTCTACTCGGACCCCTCACAGATCGTTATTCAGTAATGTTGAATGGTAGTAGCAAAAAGGCAGGCCGAGAGGCCTGCCCTTTTTGCTAGAAACTGACCAGAATATCGATCGCCTGATTAAGGGGTTGAACCAATATCCGCACGGTACGAGTAAGGTACTCTTTCGCCGCGATTGTGCGCACCGTGACCACTGCTTTCTCCCCTTCGCGCAGGTCCGACTTATCAAGCCTTACCTCCAATCCTGGATATGACGCCTGCTCAACCTGCAGCTTCACCGCCCCCGGCATTCTGTTCGAGATTGTTACCTTCTCCTCAGCGCCCGCCGCTTTCGCCATTTTGAGCGTTTGCCGATCCGCCTGGATCGCGTTCGCAATCGAATTGATGTCGGGCATCTTGAAGGCCGCGCCGGGATCGCCGCTCGCGCTGGTGGTCTGCGGGTTGATCTTCCCGAACGGCGTCACCCGGTTCGGATCGTTGTAAATGTACCAACACCAGCGCCCGCCCTCTATTTTCCAGTAGCTTGGAAAGGGAACATCCATCAACTTGGGCGCGCCCATCCCCAGGAAAGTCATCGTCATCTTGCCGACAATCGTGACCTTCGCCTTCTTGTAACTATCCGAAAACGATATATCGCCGATTTTGAAAGCCTCGAGCGCGGGCTTGTTCGCCGCGTAGAATCCATCCTTCGATTCCTCCGCGACCAGTTGTTCAGCCTTGCGGAACTTGCCGTCCACATGGTCCTGGTAAAACTCCTGAACGCGCGAGCGCAACGCGTCTTCTACGTCGGCCGGAGCCTTATCAAACGAGGTGCGGGCAGTCTGGCCGTACGCTCCAGCCGCGCACAACAATAGAAAAAGCGGAAACTTCGACATCATCTCCTATTATCGACGCCGGGAGAACCCTAACGTCTTGGAATGGCGAATTTGAGAACTGGAATCAGCGAGTTCTTCCCGCGCGATTCAGCCCGGGCCGGCGGCCGCGACGCCAGTTCGTTGTTCACGGTCGAGACGAAAGCCTCGATCTGGCGATGCATTTCCGCCATCTTCTCGCGCATATTGAGAATGATCTCAACCCCCGCGAGATTCACTCCCAAATCCCGTGTCAAATGCAGGATCACCTCCAGCCGCTCAAGATCCTCATCCGTGTAAAGACGCGTGTTGCCGTCGCTCCGGGAGGGCTTCAAAAGGCCTTCGCGCTCGTACAGGCGCAGCGTCTGCGGATGAATCTCATACTGAACCGCGACCGAGGAGATCATATATGACGCTTTTGATTTGCTTCGCATCGCTTTACCTCAATCTCTAAGCATTTCCGCCGCTTGCAAAAAGAGCTGACCGCGGATCTTCAGGATGCAGCTGCGCCATCTCCCGCAAGATCTCCTTCGTGCGCTCATCCTGCACCTTCGGAACGTGAATGGACACTTCGACGATCTGGTCGCCCCGGTGATCCTTGCGTCCATTAAACACGCCCTTCTCTCGCAAGCGGAACTTCTGGCCGTTCTGTGTGCCGGGCGGGATTTTCAGCAACGCGCGCCCGTCAATGGTTGGAACTTCGATCTTTGCTCCCAGGCCGGCTTCCGGGACCGTCACCGGCACACGGATGTTGATCTGGTCGCCCTGCCGCTTGAAGAAAGGATGCTCTTCCACCCGCGTGGTGATATACAGATCGCCGGCCGGAGCGCCGTGCGTGCCCGCATTACCCTTGCCGGGCACCCGCAGCCGTGAGCCGTCCTGAGCGCCGGCCGGTATCCGCACCTCCACAGTCTCGGTGGTGGCGATCCGCCCGTCCCCGTGGCAAGTTGGGCATGCATTGTTCAACCGGCCCGTGCCGTTACAGCGCGGACAGGTCAGATTGAACTTCATCGCGCCCGCCATCTGCGTCACGGTGCCGCTTCCATTGCATTGCGGACAGGTCACTGAGCCGGTGTTAGCCTGTCCCGTGCCATGGCACGTCGGGCAGGTCTCATGGCGAGTAATCTCGATCTTCGCCTGAGTTCCGCGAATGGCCTGCCAGAAGTCAATCGTCACCACATATTCCAGGTCGCTGCCCTTCTCCGGTTCCAGCTCGGGCTCGTTCCCGCCCCCCTTGAAGAATTGAGAAAAAAGATCCCGGAAGGCTCCGCCATTTTCAGTTTGACGACTGCCGCGGGCTCCGCCCTGCTGGCGCGCGAAATCCGAAAAGTCGAATCCTCCGAAATCCATGTTCGGTCCGCCGGCCTGCCCGCGCCCGGCGCCTCCGGGCTGGCCGCTCTGGGCCATATCGTCTGAATAGAATCCAACCTGATCGTACGTGGCGCGCTTCTTCTCATCGCTGAGAACGTCATACGCCTCCTGAACTGTCTTGAAACGTTCTTCTGCGGATTTGTCACCCGGGTTCAGGTCCGGATGATACTTGCGCGCCAGCTTCCGGTACGATTTTCGAATATCGTCCGCGTGCGCCGTCTTCGACACGCCCAGCGTTTCGTAATAGTCCTTCGGGGTTGCCATATAGAAAAAAGGGCAGGCAGGCTCTCTTGCGAAAGCCGCCCGCCCCGCCTCTTTTACTTCTTGTCGTCTACGTCAACGAACTCCGCGTCCACAACATCGTCCTTCGGCTTCTCCTGCTTCGGACCGGCGCCGGCGCCGTCGCCGGTTGGGGGTGTCTGCTGGCCGGCTGAAGACTTGTACATCGCCTCCGCCAACTTGTGGCTGGCTGCGGTCAGCTTGTCGGTTGACAAGTTGAGTTTGTCCGCATCGTTCTCGTTCATTGCCTTCTTGGTCTCTTCGATCGCGTCCTCGATGTTCTTCGCCTCTTCGGCGCTGACCTTATCGCGATTCTCCTTGAGCGTCTTCTCGATGTTGTAAATCATCGAGTCGGCGCGGTTGCGGGCCTCAATCTGATCCTTCGCTTTGCGGTCATCGGCCGCATGGGCCTCCGCATCCTTCGCCATCTTTTCCACTTCCTCCTTCGAGAGGCCGGAAGAAGACGTGATAGTGATCTTCTGCTCGTTATTCGTGCCCTTGTCCTTCGCGGTCACGTTCAGGATGCCATTCGCGTCAATATCGAACGTCACATCGATCTGCGGCACGCCGCGCGGCGCCGGCGGAATTCCCACGAGTTGGAAAATGCCAAGCACCTTGTTGTCGTTCGCCATGGCGCGCTCACCCTGGACAACCTTGATCTCCACCGTAGTCTGATTGTCGGCCGCGGTAGAGAAGGTCTGGCTCTTGCGAGTCGGGATGGTGGTATTGCGGTCGATCAACCGCGTCATCACGCCGCCTTGCGTCTCGATTCCGAGCGACAGCGGGGTAACGTCCAGCAGCAGTACGTCCTTCACATCGCCGCCAAGTACGCCGCCCTGGATCGCCGCGCCCACCGCTACCACTTCGTCGGGGTTGACGCTGCGGTTGGGATCCTTGCCGAACAGGTTCTTCACCATGGCCTGGATCTTGGGGATTCGCGTAGAACCGCCGACCATCACTACTTCATCGATGTTCTGCGGCGTCACACCAGCGTCCGCCATCGCCTTCTTGCACGGCTCCATGGTCTTCTGCAGGATGTCGTCCACCATCTGCTCGAAACGCATGCGGGTCAGCTTCATCTGCAGATGCTTGGGGCCGGTCGCATCCGCCGTGATAAACGGCAGGTTGACCTCTGTCTCCATCAGGGTGGAAAGCTCCATCTTGGCCTTCTCCGACCCTTCCTTCAGGCGTTGCAACGCCATCTGATCCTTCGAGAGATCAATACCCTGTTCTTTCTTGAACTCGGTAATGATCCAGTCGATGATGCGCTGGTCGATGTTGTCACCGCCCAGGTGCGTGTCGCCGTTGGTCGACTTCACTTCCACCACGCCATCACCCACTTCAAGGATCGAAATATCGAAAGTACCGCCGCCGAAATCATACACGGCGATGGTTTCACTCTTCTTCTTGTCCAGACCGTACGCCAACGCGGCAGCCGTCGGCTCATTAATGATGCGCAGCACCTCCAGGCCGGCGACCTTCCCGGCATCTTTGGTAGCTTGGCGTTGCGCGTCGTTGAAATACGCGGGAACTGTGATCACAGCCTGCGTGACCTTCTCGCCCAGATAGGCTTCAGCGGCTTCCTTGAGCTTGCCGAGGATCATCGCGGAAATCTCCGGCGGCGACATCTTCTTGCCGACCACTTCCACCCGCACGTCCCCGTTTTCCCCTCTCACAACCTTATAAGGGACCATCTTCATTTCTTCATTCACTTCTTCGAAGCGACGTCCCATGAAGCGCTTGATCGAGAAGATGGTGTTTTCCGGATTGGTAATGGCTTGTCGCTTTGCGACCTGGCCGACCAGACGTTCACCCGATTTCGTGAATGCGACCACGGAGGGGGTCGTGCGGGTGCCTTCCTGGTTGGGGACGACCGTCGCCTGCCCGCCTTCCATCACGGCAACGACGGAATTTGTCGTGCCGAGGTCAATACCGATAATTTTGGCCATGTTGACTCCTAAAAATGGTTGAGGAACGCCTTTTTGCGTTAGCTCAATATCAGTATTAAATTTTAGTGCTTCCTTGTCAAGTTTGTTAATGGTTCAATCGTACTTCTCCACGATGATCTGCTTTCGCTCAAGTCCGGCTTCCTTCAAAAGCGTCCTCACCTGGTCCACCATTTCCTTCATTCCACAGATGTAGACATCAACATCCCTCCGCTCGCCTAAGACGCGAAGCACATGCGGCTGAACCCGGCCCTGTAGTCCTGACCAGTCCGGACCCGGACGGGTTAGCGTCGGGTGGAAGCGGAAACGCGAGTGCTGACGCGCGAGTTCTTCGAACTCTTCGCGGTACAGAATTCCCTCTTCATGACGAGCGCCTAGAATCAAATCGAACTGGTGAACCGAATCGTGAGCCAGTTCGGCCTGGAGCATAGAGCGAAAGGGAGCAATTCCCGTTCCGGTTGCAACCATGATGGAATCACGGGTCGGCTTGCGGAACACGAAAGTCCCGTACGGGCCCTTCATGTCCACCTCGTGACCCGGTTCCATGTCGAAAAGGTACGGAGAAAATCGGCCTTCCTCCACGCGATTCAGACAGAGGTCGAACCGATTCACATGGGGTGGGGAAGCGATGGAGTACGCACGTGTGATCTGCTTGCCCTCGAACTCGGCTGTGAAAGAGAGAAACTGCCCCGGCAAATACGTAAGGTAATCCTGCTCCGGAATCTCGAAAACAAAATGCCGCACCTCCGGCGCAATCAGGTACGATTCGACGAGGCGAGCCTTCATAGCGCCTCGCGCGCGCGGTCCACCACGATCCGGCTCAGAGCGGGATGTCCGTCCAGCGGAGGGGTTACCTGCATGATCAACCCGGGGTATTCCGCCTCGATCTGTCGCACCATCTCCGGCAGGTCGCGTTGCAAATGGATCCCGAGTGTCAGGAAATAAGGAACCACTAATACGCGCTCGGCGCCTCGGGCAGCAAGGCGTGCGGCCGCGTCGCGTAGCAGGGGAGCGACGTCCAGGAAGGCTGTTTCGAATAAGTCGAACCCGCCGGCTTCCGCGGCTTCGGATGCTACGCGCCTTACGGCATCGTTAGCCGACGCAATGCTCGATCCATGCCCGAAAATGACGATTCCGGTTTTCACGCGGTCCCATGAACGTACGCCCGCATCCGGTGGAGTTCTTCCGTCTTCCGCGCCAGCTCAAAATGCATCAAGTCGCGCATCGAAAGGAACCCGATCACTTCGTCGCCGCGTACCACGGGCAGATGCCGGCATTGGTTCGCCCGCATGCTCTCCAGGGCCATCTCGACGCCTTCAGATTCCTCGATGGTCACCACTTCCGTCGTCATCACGCGGCCCACGGGCGTAGCTTCGGGGTCGAGGCGCTCAATAACTACCCGAGTCATCAGATCGCGCTCGCTGAATATGCCTTGAAGCCTACCACTCTCCATAACGATGATTGCGCCCACCCGAAGTTGCGCCATCCGCCGCGCGACTTCGGCCACGGTGTGCGAAGGCTCAACATGAAACAGATCCCGTCCGACGACGTGCTTGACCTGCGGCATTCGTTTCTAGTTTACTGCCAAGGATGCGCAGCAATCTCTATTTTAAGGTCGTAGTGGAGCTGGATGAAGGTGAGGCGCCGGAGCGCCTTGCTGGCGAGATCGCCCGGCAGATCCGTAAAGTGTACGGAGTCGTACATGTAGAGCTGACCAATGTGAGCCCCGAGCATGAGTAACCACGCATTATCTATGTAACGCCATGCCGCCCTTCTTCACTTTTCGGTATCGGGCCGGAAGGCGAAGAAGGGATGAAATGAAAAGGATATTCAACGTTGTTTTTTGCGCTGCGGCGACCGCCGCGGCGATATATGCCCAGCCGGTAATCGGGACGGGAGGCATCGTGAACGCCGCGAGTTACGCATATTCGGGGCTGCCCAATTCCGGGATCGCACAGGGATCGCTTTTCCTGGTTTTCGGAAGCGGCCTTGGCCCCTCAACGCTTGACCTGGCCTCAGTGCCGCTCAGCTCTAGCTTCGGCGGAACATCGCTCACAGTGACTGTGAATGGAGTTACTACGCAGCCGGTAATTGCTTACACATCCGCAGGCCAGGTAGAGGCTGTTTTGCCCTCCAGCGCGCCGGCGGGCTCGGGAATCCTGACGGTCACTTACAACGGCCAAACCAGCGCGACGGCGCCCATCCAGGTGGTTACAAGCAGCTTCGGTATTTTCGCCGTAAATCAGGCGGGCAGCGGACCAGGAATCATCACCAACGCTTCATATTCGATCGCCGGTCTGAGCACTGCGGCGAATCCCGGGCAGACGTACATCATCTGGGGTACCGGGCTTGGACCGATTGTGAGCGGAAGCGACGCGAATGGCGGCGGGACGCTAGGGAGCATACCCGTTCAGGTGCTGGTCGGCGGTTCGACCGCGGCGGTTTCGGGCTATGCCCGGTCTAGTTGCTGCGGCGGTCTGGACCAGATCGCTTTCGTGGTTCCGACGGCGGTGACCGGGTGCCGTGTGCCCGTTGCCGTACAGATCGGGAACGTGGTGAGCAACTTCGTTTCGATGCCGATTGCGGCCAGCGGATCCGTTTGCTCCGACCCCGCGAACCCGACTGTTACGCCGGTAACAGGAAGCGGGAATGTCTCCATTGGCAACATCAATCTGACCCGGTCAACCATCTCGCTTCCGCTGCCGCCTCCGCTCGGCTTGACGAACAGTACCATCGATACAGGCAGCGGCAGCTTCTACCGGTACAACCCGGCGCAATATGCGGCTCAGTCGAACCCCCTCCAGATCGCCACGTTCGGCTCATGCACTGTGTTCACGTTCAAAGGCTCCAACCAGACCTACGTCGACCCGGTGCAGCCCGTGGCCTTGGATGCCGGCCCCTCGATTTCGGTCACCGGACCGAACGGGACAAAGACTTTGACGAAAACGTCCGGCCTTTATTCGGCGCAACTTGGCGGCGGCATTGCCGGCGTCCCCGGTCAAAGTCCACTTTATCTGAGCCCAGGGCAATACCAGATCAACAACGGAACTGGAGGCGCCGATGTGGGCTCGTTCTCTTTGACGCTGAACGTACCCGCGCCGCTCGTGTGGACCAACGCGAGTTCCACGACCACGGTGAATCGCACGGCCGGCCAGAACGTTGCATGGACGGGAGGCGATCCGGGCGGGAACGTCTAGATCGTCGGCTACTCCAGTACGGGTACCGGCAACGCGGTGGTTGGCGCGGAATTCGTCTGCATCCAGCAGGCGAGTGCGGGTTCCTTCACCATACCGGCGCCCGTGCTGCTCTCTCTTCCGCCCAGCACGACCATCACCACCGGAATTCCTTCAGGATTTCTCGGCGTGGGCTACTTCGTCGGGCAGGTGTTCACGGCGGCCGGTCTCGACCAGGCCACCGTTTCAGCGTCGGGCTTCAGCCTGCAGACTGTGACCTACCAGTAGTCAGTTCGTGATGCCCACCTGGCTCATGAGCCAGGCGTATTCAAAGGCGGTTTCCTTGAGCTTGTCGTACCGCCCCGAGGAGCCGCCATGACCCGCTCCCATGTTGATCTTCAATAGCAGCGGGTTCTTGTCTGTTTTGAGAGTACGCAGGCGCGCGACGTATTTCGCGGGCTCCCAGTACATCACCTGGCTGTCGTTCAGACTTGTCGTCACCAGCATAGCCGGGTAGTTCCGCTTCTCCAGGTTGTCGTAAGGGCTGTAAGACTTCATGTAGTCATACGCTGCCTTCTCATTCGGATTGCCCCATTCCAGATATTCGCCGACCGTGAGAGGAAGCGTCGCGTCCATCATGGTGTTCATGACGTCTACGAACGGAACAGCCGTGTGAACGGCCCGGAACAGATCGGGGCGAAAGTTGACCACTGCGCCCATTAAGAGTCCGCCCGCGCTTCCCCCTTCTATCACCAGCTTGTCCTTAGAGGTCCACTTATCCTTGATCAGGAACTCCGCGCTGTCGATGAAATCGAAAAACGTGTTCTTCTTCTTCATGAGCATGCCGTCGTCATGCCATGCTTCGCCCATTTCGTCGCCGCCGCGGATATGTGCAATCGCATAAGCCATTCCCCGATCGAGCAGGCTCAGCCGGCTGGACGAAAACGAAGCCGGTGTGGCATAGCCGTACGAACCGTAAGCGTATAGGAAAAGCGGCGAGTTGCCGTCGCGCTTGAATCCTTTTTTGTAGACCACGGAAATCGGCACGCGCGCGCCATCGCGGGCAGTGGCCCAAAGCCGCTCCGACACATACTGCGTGGGATCGTAGCCGCCGAGCACTTCCTGCTGTTTCAGGAGCGTCTTCTTGTCCGTCACCATGTCGTAATCGAACACGCTCGCGGGCGTGATCATGCTCTGGTAGCTGTAGCGCAACACATGCGTGTCGAATTCGACGTTACTGTTGGGAAAGACCGAGTACACCGGCTCCGGGAAACTCAGCTTCCGCCACTTGCCCGTCTGAAAGTCGTAAATGCGCAGCAGGTTCACCGCTTCCGATTTCTCGAAAGCGACAGCATATCCACTGAACATGTCCAGGCCTTCCATGAGCACGTTCGGCTGATGCGGGATGAACTCCTTCCAATTGGCCGGGCGCGGATCGGCAACCGGCGCCGTGACTA